>JAWWCG010000104.1:0-9131 GCA_033720555.1 Kiloniellales bacterium
GGCGGTGATCTGGTTCGGCCGGGAGGATGCCTTGACGCGGGGCGAGGCGCTGTCGGCGGCGCGCCACCTGCGGCTCGAAGGCGCGGGGCTGGCCGGCGCGGAGCCGCCGCGATGACCCGGCGCGACGCAACCCTGCGCCACGTCAACCGGCGTGCCGGCGTGGTGGTGCTGATCGCCGCCGCGATCTTCTTCGCCGCCGTCCTCCAGGCGGGCCTGCTGCAGAACCTCTTCAAGTCGGAGCTGGAGCTTCGGGTCATCCTGCCGGAATCCGGCCTGTCCGGCCTGTCCGTGGGCTCCGGCGTCGAGGTGCTGGGCACCTCGGCCGGGAAGGTGGCCGAGATCGTCCTCGATCCCGAGACCAAGTTCTACGCGGTGGCGCGCATCGACGAGTCGATGAAGCCCTTCGTGCGGCAGGACTCGAAGGTCTTCATCCGCAAGCAGTTCGGCATCGCCGGAGCGGCCTATCTCGACATCACCCGGGGCGTCGGCCCGCCGCTCGACTGGGACTACGCGGTCCTGACGGCGGGCAAGGAAACCGCGCCCACCGCCAGCGTCGGCGAGCTGATCGAGGACGTGCGCGAGAAGGTGCTTCCCGTGGTCGACGACACCCAGCGCGCGATCGCCGCGGCGGCCGACCTCCTGGAAAGCCTCAGCGATCCGGGCGGCAGCCTGCAGACCGCCTTGTCGGATCTCGCCCAGGTGTCCGGCAAGATCTCCGCCGGCGAGGGCAACGTCGGTCGCCTGATCGTCGACGACAGCCTGGCCCGCGAGGTCGAGGCGGTGGTGGCCGAGGCGCGGGCGACCGTCGCCTCGTTCTCGACGGTGGTGGCGAACCTCGAGGCGGCGAGCGGCGACGTCGCCGGCATGGCCGCCTCGTTCTCCACCCAGTCCGAGAAGCTGCCGGCCATGCTCGACACCACCGGCGAGACGCTGGAGACCCTGAACGCTTTCGTCGGCGAGCTCAGCGAAACCCTGCCGGAGGTGAGCGAGGTGGTGCGCAACTCGGCCGACGCCTCGCAGAGCGTGCCGACGCTTCTCGTCCAGACCCAGCAAACCCTGTCGGAGCTCGAGCAGCTCCTGATTCAGCTCCGCAGCAATTGGCTGCTCGGCGGCGGCGACCGCCAGCGCATCGACCGGCTCTCTCCCGTCGAGGCGCGCCCATGACGGCATGTTCGCGCCTCGCCCGCGCCGCGGCGCTGTGCGCTGTGCTGCTCGCGGCCTGCACCGGATCGGACTCGCGCGAGCCGCCGCCGCCGAGCGATCCGAGCCTGGAGGGCGAATGGCGCCTGGCGCGCTACGCCCTGCAGGAGGGGCAGACCAGGCAGGCGGTGGTGCTCTATGAACGCGTGCTCGCCCGGGCCTACGCCCGCGACGACGCCGGGGCGATCGGCGACGTCGGCTACGAGTCCGCGCTCGCCCTGCTGCGCGACGGGGAATCGCGACAGGCGGCCGAGCGGGCGCGGCAGATCCGCCTCGAGCTGGAGCGCAGGGGTGCCGACGTCTTCGCAGAGCTGTTTCTGGTGGAGGCCGTCGCGCGCTACGAGGCGGGCGAGGCCGAGCCCGCCCGCGTGGCCGCCGAGGCCGCGATTGCGCGTGCCCGGCCCGACGACCTGGCGACCCGGGCGCGGGCCAACTTCATCCTCGGGCTGCTGGCGGCAGACGCCGGCGACGCGGACGGTGCGGCGCGGGCCTTGCGGGACATGGGCGAGCCTGGCCAGGACCCCTTGCGCGCCGACGCGCAGGAGCTGCGCGGCCGCTGGCTGATGCTGCAGGGCCGCGCCGAGGCGGCGCGCCCGGCGTTCGTCGAGGCGGCGAGGATTCGCCGGGAGCTGCGCGACTACGTCGGCATGGCGACCGCCATGGCGGCGGGCGCCGCGGCGGCCGAGGCGACCGGCGACGGCGCCGGCGCCGCCGATCTCTACTACCGCGCCGGGCGCAGCGCGGCGGCCCGGGACGACGACGCGAAGGCCAGGACGTGGCTCAGCCGGGCCCTCGACCTGGCGGTCGAAAACGACCTCGCGACGATCGAGGCCGACTGCCGCGATCAGTTGCGCGCGCTGGACGGCTGAGCCGCGCGCCGCGCCAGAGCCGCGCCAGTGCCACGTCCGCGCCACGTCGGTGCCAATGCTTGACAAGGCGCGCGGCCGGCGCGCAGCCTTTTAGCGTCCCGGCGGTCCCACCACGAAGGGCGCGATTCGGTAGATCTCGCATGGTGTTGCGCAAGACGGTTCTCTCGGCGCTCTGCGTCGTCGCCACGCTGCTGGCGCGCTACGGCTTGGCCGAGGCGGGCCAAACCCAGGTCTGGGCCTGCGGCGCGGGGCCCGAGACGCTTTATGTCACCCCCGTCATGACCGAGGCGGCGACGGTCATTCTCGTGAGGGGCGAGGAAACCGCGACGGCGATCCAGCGCCGGGCGGCCTCCGGCGTGCGCTACGAGGCGCCGTTCGGCATCGAGTTCTGGGAGAAAGGCAAGGAGGCGACCCTGAGGTGGCCGCAGGACACCAGGACCGCGTGCCGCCACCAGGGCCCCTTGGGCGAGTAGACGGCGATGGCCGGGCGGTCGCGGACTCCGCACCTCGGCGCCGCCGGGCAAGGCGCGGTGGCGAGGCGATGAGGAGATCGACGCTTCCGCTCGCCGCGGTCCTGGCGGTCCTCGCCGGATGCGTCTCCGATCCCGGGACCCCCTATAGCCTCGATACCGCGCCCCTGGCGTTCGTCGACGAGACCCGGCGGGCGACCGAGGACGGACGCGGCCGCTTTCGCGAGATCTTCTGCGCGGTCAACGACGCGGTCGGGCGCGAGCTTCCGAACTATCGGCCGTGCGAGGACATTCTCCACCGCTTCGCCGACGAAGCGGCCGGGCCGGGCGATCCGGTCGATCTCGCCGCCCCCCGCGCGCCGCATCCCATCGCCGTGGTCGCCGGCCTGGGCGCCCAGTGCTTCGGCACGATCGTGCAGCCGTTTCCCTTGGCCCTCGCGCGTCTTCGAAGCCTCGGCCATCGCACCAGCGCGATCGAGGTCGACGGACTTTCCAGCAGCGCCAGCAACGCGCGGCAGATCCGCGACGCCGTCCGCGACATGGGCCTGGCGCGCGGCGAGCGCCTGATCCTGGTCGGCTATTCCAAGGGCACGCCGGACATCCTCGAGGCCCTGGCCGCCTATCCCGAGTTGAGCGATCGGGTCGCCGCGGTCATCAGCGTCGCCGGCGCGGTCAACGGCTCTCCGCTCAGCTACGACGCGCCGCAATGGATGGTCTCGCTGCTGGAGGGCCTGCCGGGCTCGCCCTGCAGCGGCGGCGACGGCGGCGCCGTCGAGAGCCTGAAGCCGTCGGTTCGGCGTCGCTTCGCCGCGAGTCACGAACTGCCCGACGACGTGGGCTATTACGCGCTCGGCAGCTTCGCCCGGCGTAACGAGATTTCCATCCTGCTGCAGGGCACCTACGACGAGCTTTCGCAAATCGATCCGCGCAACGACGGCCAGATGATTTTCTACGATCAAGTGATCCCGGGGGGCACCTTGCTCGGGTTCGTCAAGTCCGACCATTGGGCGGTCGCCTTGCCCCTGACGCGCCAGCACCCGAACCTGGCGCCGGACCTGCTCAACCATAACGAGTTTCCGCGCGAGGTCCTGCTGGAATCGGCCGTGCGTTTCGTCGAGGAGCGGCTGCTGTCCGAGCCGCCCGGATCGGCGCCGGCGAAGGCGGGCGCCGACCGGGAGAGCTGAGCGGGCGCCGCCGCCGCGCCACTTTCCCCGCGCGGTCGCTTACGGTCCGGCCGCGTCCGGCGGTTCCCCGAAGATATTCTCGCGAAACGGCTCCATTTCGGAGGGCAGGCTCCAGTTCAGGACCTCGAGCTGGTCGAGGCTCGTCAGCCGCCGGCCGATGAAGAAGACGGCGCGCCGACCGTCGGTGAAGTAGGGGTCGCCTTCCGCATTGACCCGCGGCGCCTCGACCGATGCCGCGCCGACCCCCTCGACCAGGCCGATCTTCTGCACCCGGTTGCTGTAGAGCAGGTCCTGCTCGACATAGAAGCGGGCCTCGTCCACGGCCGGGTCGATGACGTGGGTCGTCGGCGGCCAGAACCGCCCGGAGAATTTGATCCCGGCGTCGCGGCTGATGTGGCCGACCCAGACCGGGGTGCCCTGGTAGGTGACGGGCGCCAGCCACAGGCGAATGTGGTTGCGCTCGTCGATGACCGCCCGTGCCTTCTGAAAGGCCATGTCCTGTTGGCGGCTGAAGAGATAGAGGTCGGAAACCGGCGCGTAGCGATAGCGCGAGCCAAAAATGAAGGCGGTGAAGATGCGCCGGAGCGAGGAGCCGGACACCTCCGCCGTGACGTCCCAATGCCGGCTCGTCAGGGCGGCGCGAAGGTCCTCGATCTGCCCCACCAGCGCCAGATTGAGCGGATCGCCGGGGGTGCCGTTCTCGGCCGCCGTGCAGCAGGGCAGGGCGGTCAGCCAATCGCGCAGGCCGGCCTCGTCCAGAGACCGATAGTGGAACGGGTGATACAACGAAGTGGGCTCGAAATCCCAGTAATCCGTCTCCAAGCCGCTCAGTTCGATCGCCATGTTGAACGACTGCAAGCGCTGATTGCCGACGAAGTCGATGTTGATCGCCTTCAGCCCCTCGTCGAGATGGGTGTAGACGTAGCCTTCGACCTCGGCGCCGGGCGGGATGAACCGCTGGATCTCGTGGTCGCGAACGAAGGGATAAAGCGCTTCGACGGACTCGTCGGAGATCGCGGCGGATCTGCGGGCGACCTCGTAGGGCGAGAAGTAGTCGGGGTCGATGCTGCTGAGGAACAGGACGTAGCTGTAGGCGCTCAGGTTCTGGATCTTCAGCCAGACCGGTTGGATGCCGACGAAATCCAGACGCGCGCCGAAGACCTCCACGATCTCGCCGCCTTCCAGCACCGAGGCGGCGACCGAGATGCCGTCCCTGGCCTGCTCCACGGACCGCTCGAGGTAGGTGCCTTTCTTGGGCCGCTCCGGCGCCGGCGTTGTGCAGCCGAGGAGAAGGGCCGATCCGCAGATGGCCAGGAGCAGGAAGAGCCTTGCCGCTCTCATGGCCTTCCCGAAGCCATGGAGGGCGCCCCCCATCCAAGCCTTGCCCTGTTCTTCCATCGATCCGTCGCGTCCGTCCGACCGGCGTCGGGCGCCTTCGCCCCTTCGAGGCCGCCGGTACCGCGCCGCCATCACCAGCGCGGCGTCTCCGACCATTTTACGCGGGGGGCGCGGCCCAAGCCGTTAAAAATCGCGCCGGCGCGCAAAAATCCGAGGCCCCCGGCCGCGGCCCGCCGGTGGAACGCGCGATGTTCTCGCTCGGATCGCTTGGGTTCGCTTCGGATCGCTTCGGGGGGCGGCCCGGCGGCGGCCGGAGGTGCGGGGCGGGACAAGCCGACGTCCAGCCCCAAATCGCGCATAGGGGGTGTTCAGTATAGAATCCCTATAGCCGGCGGCGGCAGACCTGCGGGAAAGTCGAAGGGTTAAGTATATTTTAGAGAAGTTACAAATAGTTGCGTTCATACTCGGCAGAAGAGCAGGATTTACTTTTGTGGTCCTGCCTTAATTCGTTCCACCCGGAACCATCCCACAGCGAGTCGGTTTGTCTCTTGTCCGGGGATCGAAGGGTCCCTTCGTGGCCGCGAGGAAGCGGTTCTCTTTATGAGGGGGAGCAACATGGACAACGCCACTTTGGCCAACTTCGTGAACAAATCCGCAGAGGCGATGCGCGGCATCCGTCCCGTCGAACGGCGGGCGTTCCTGGCGCGTCTTCATGCTCAGGTGTTCGACGACCTGCGGGCCCGGCGGCTCGACCGGGATCTGGCCATCGTCCATGCCGATTTGGCAATCGAAGCGGTGGCCGAAGAGGCCGACCGTCAGCAACGCGCTCAGCTCGAGGCCCTGTGGGCCGAGGTCAAGCTCGACGCCCAGAGGCCGCTGGCCCACGCCTTCGCCCTCGGCCACCACGGCGCGGCGCGCAGTCCCGCGTAATCCTCCACCCCGGCCAGCTCCGCCGCCGGGCCGCGGCCCGCGGCCGAGCTGGCTTACTTTGCCGCCGATGGCCCCCGAGGCTCGGTCCGAGGGGACGGGCGCCAGCCCCCGCCGGGCGACCCGAGGCGTCGCGCGCAACGGCGGGTCCGGCCGGCTTGGAGAGGACGAGGGCTGAGACAAATCCCGACGGGGCTGCTAGGCTCGCGGAGGCCGCCACTTGGGGGTGGCGGTCGCGATGTCACAGACGGCGAACACGAGCGGGGGAACAAAAATGACAGGGACGCATACCGGAAGCTGTTTTTGCGGAGCCGTTGAGGTTGAAGTCTCGGGCGCGCCCGAGGCCATGGGCTATTGTCATTGCGCGTCGTGCCGGTCTTGGTCGGCCGGCCCCGTGAACGCCTTCACGCTGTGGAAACACGGCACCGTGAAGGTCACGAAAGGCAGCGATCACGTCGGGCATTATCAAAAGACCGATCGCAGCGACCGGCAATTCTGCACCAAGTGCGGCGGCCACCTGATGACCGACCATCCGCACTGGCAGCTTGTCGACGTCTACGCCGCCACGATCCCCACGCTCACCTTCGTTCCCGCCGTGCATGTGAACTACGCGGAAACCGTGCTTCCCATGAAAGACGGCTTGCCCAAGCTCAGGGACTTCCCCGCCGAGCTTGGCGGTTCCGGCGAGGCGGTGCCGGAGTAGCGCGGGCGTCGTCCACGAGGCAACGGGGCCGCCCGTGTCCGGCGCGGGACCGGCTGAGCGATCGAGAAACCGAGTTTCGTTCGACGCCGTTCGACCGGCCGATCACGACCCGACGGCCGCCGCAGGCGGCGAGGCTCGTGCGTTCGCGGCCCCGACGACGATGAACCGTGGGAGAGTCGATTCCGTATTGAGTGTCTGACCCGCTCGACCAAGCGGACACCTCGGGCATGGCGGGGATGGCGGCAGCTTGGGACCCATAATGAGGCACCGAGAGATCGTTCCTTCGGATCAACTGAGCTTCCTCGCCGGCGGCAGCGAAATGGCGCGGATGATCCGCGAGCACGACTGGTCGACGCACCCCTTCGGGCCGCCTGGGACGTGGCCCCAGTCCCTCCGATCGGCGCTCAGCATCTGCCTGCACTCGGCCTTCCCAACCTCAATATATTGGGGTCCCGAGCTACGGCTTTTGTACAACGACGCCTGGGCGCCGATCCCGGGGCCGAGGCACCCGGCGGCGCTCGGCGCGCCGGCCCGGGAGGTCTGGGCCGACATTTGGCACGTGATCGAGCCCCAATTCAGCGAGCTCTTGGCGACCGGCGAGGGCATTTTCGTCGAGAATCAGATGCTTCCGATGCGCCGCTATGGCGCACTGGAAACCACCTACTGGAACTACAGCTTCACCGCGATTCGGGGCGAGGACGGCACGATCGCCGGGATCTTCAATTCCGGCAACGAAACGACCGCGCATGTCCTGCAGCAGCGTCAAATGCGTTTCCTGCTCGAGCTCGGCGAGCATCTGCGGTCGAGTCAGGACCCCGCGACGGCGCGCCGCACGGCGACCGGCCTGCTCGGCGCCTATCTGGAGGTCGATCGGGTCGTCCTGGCGGAAACCGCCGACGACGCGGAAGGCTTCGCGATCGTGGAGGTATGGACCGCGGACCAGAGGGCGGACCAGGTGGCGGACCAGGGGGCGGACCAGGCGGCGTCGGCCGGCCACGTCGCGGCCTTGGCCGCGTTCGGCGGCCATGTTCTCCACGAACTTCGCGCCGGGCGGGTGGTGCGGATCGACAACGTCGCGACACATCCGGAAGCCGGCGATCTAAGGGCGAAGGGCGTCGGCGCCGTGGTCGCGGTACCGTGGCTGGATAGCGAGGGGCTGTCGGGCGCCCTCCTGCTTCACGTCCGCGAGCCCAGGGCGTGGAACGAGTTCGACGTGACCACCGTCAAGGAGTTGCTGGAACGGACCGGCAATTGGATCCAGCGCATCAGAGCCGCCGAGCGCGAACGCATCATGGTGCGGGAGGTCGACCATCGCGCCCGCAATGTGCTGGCCGTGGCGCAGTCTCTCGTTCGCTTGACCAGCGCCGATGATCTGGAGGCCTACCGCGACAAGGTCGAGGCGCGCATGGGGGCCCTGGCCGGCGCGCACGCGCTACTCGCCTCGAAGAAATGGAAGACCGTCGAGCTGTCGGCGCTGCTCGAGCAGGAACTGGCGCCGTTTCGCGGCGGCGCGCCCGATCGGGTGCTGACCGATGGCCCGCGCGTCGCGCTACCGCCCGACCTGACCCAAAACGTCGCGCTTCTCTTGCACGAACTGGCGACCAACGCCGCTAAGCACGGCGCGTTTCGCACCGAGCAAGGTCGCCTTGCCGTGACCTGGGAGGTGGACCGCGCCGGCAACCTCCGCTTTGCCTGGAGCGAGACCGTGCACGGCCAGTTGAGCCGACCACCCGGCGCCGTCGAGGCCGGGTTCGGCACCAGGCTCCTCGACCGGGTCGTTCGCAATCAGCTCGGCGGCACGCTCGATCAGGAACTGACGCCAAGCGGTTTGCGGTGTCGGATCGAGATTCCTTTGGCGAAGGCGGGTCGCGAAGCGGGCGGCGCGAAAGCTTCGAGGACGAGACCCCCAGGCGCGCCTTGATCGCGCCGGGCATTCGCACCGGCGCGGAGGCGCCGGCGCCGCGAGGGCCGGCGGCAGCGCAAATGTTGACCGGCGCCGGGGGCGGATCGATACTGGCCCGCGCAACAAGAATCGGGGTGGCGGCATGGCAAACCTCAAGGCGGTCTCGAAACAAATTTTCGTCGCGGCGGCTGGCCTCTTCGCCTGGACGACCGGCGCCCAGGCGCAAGTCGCCGATCCCGCCGACCTGAAGCCCGGGCTGGCGGTCTGCTACATCCAAGGCATGGTCCGCCACGTCGACGAGATCGCGGGCTGGGAGAGCCAAAAGGACTGCACGCCCGGCGAGCCGCTGCCCGAACTGGACTACCGGGTCGGCAAGGACAAGGTGCTGACCAGCGAATGGGACGACGGCGTGATGGCGAAGATCACCGGCTTCATCCATCTCGATCAGGCCGGCTTCTACAGCTTCGCGTTCGAATCGAACGACGGCGTGCGCCTGGAGATCGACGGCGAGATGATCCTGGAAGACCCCGACGTCCA
>JAWWCG010000105.1:0-9083 GCA_033720555.1 Kiloniellales bacterium
GTTGAATTGCGCCGCCGCGTGCCCCAATTGCGCGAGGCGCTGGAATTCCCGGTGCGCCGTGCCGTAGTCGCCGCGCCGGAAGGCTTCATGGCCCTCCCAATAGTTGGCCTGCGCAGGACCAAGACTTAAGAGGAGACCAAGAACGGCAAATAGAAGGCGCGCCTTCATCGGTCTATATCCATGAGACCCCCCACGATCTCAAGTATTGTAGCAGAATTAGCGAGCGGCGGCAGGGGCGTTCGAGGAACGCTCTTGCTTCGAGAGATGCGGGCTCGCTTAAACCCTGCTCCCGACCGCCTTAAGGATGTCACATAAAATGTGTGAGATTCAATCGATTATTGCGTATTGCGGAACTTCTACCTTAGAGAGTCCGGCGGCCCGGATCGCCGGGACCGAGCCGGCGCGACGCTAGGGCGACAGCCGGGCGCCGGCCGCGCGCACCGCCGCCACCAACCCGTCCACCTCGGCCTCGCCGGTGGCGTAATGGATGATGCAGGCCCTCAGGCTGAAGCGGCCGTCGAGGGAGGTCGGGGTGAAGAAATAGCGGCCCTCGTCGTTGACCGCGTCGTTGATCCTTTGATTGAGGGCATCGAGCGCCGCCTCGTCGCCCCGCCAGCCGACCGGGCGATAGCGGAAGCAGACGATCGACAGGGTGACCGGCGCCGTGAGCTCGAGATCGGGAGCGGCGGCGACCGCGTCGGCGAGCCGCCGGGCGAGCGCGTTGTGCCGCACCACGAGGTCGCGCACGCCGTCGCGGCCGAGCTGGCTCAGGGTGGCCCACACCTTGAGCGCCCGGAAGCCGCGGGTGAGCTGAACGCCGTATTCCGCCGGCCAGTAGGGCACGTCGTCGGGCGCCTTGCCATCGATCCGGAGATAGGGCGCGATATAGGAGAAGGTCTCGCGCTGCAGCTCGCGGTCGCGCACCAGGGTGCAGCCGCATTCGATCGGCACGGCGAGCCACTTGTGGGGATCCAGGGCGAGGGACCGGGCGCGGCTCAGTCCGGCGTAGAGCGGCGCCTTGGCCGGGTCGATGCCGCCGATCCAGCCGTAGGCGCCGTCCACGTGCAGCCACAGCCGCTCGCGCTCGCAGACCTCGGCGATCTCGTCGAGCGGGTCGACGGCGCCGGTGTTGACCGTGCCCGCCGAGGCCACCACGCAGAACGGCCGCAGGCCCGCCGCCCGGTCGGCCGCGACCGCCTCGGCCAGGCCCGCCGCCGAGAGCCGCCGCGCGCCGTCGATCGGGACCTCGCGCAGGTTGTCGGTACCGAGGCCGAGCAGCTCGACGCTCTTGCGCACGCAGGAATGCGCCTCCTTGGAGGCGTAGAGGGTGTAGCGCGCGCGGCCGCCCTGGAGGCCCTCGGTGCGGACGTTCCAGCCGTCGGCCTTGGCCGCCCAGTGACGAGCGACGGCGAGGGCCGTCAGGTTGGCCATCGACCCGCCGCTCACCAGAATGCCCATGCTGCCCTCGACCGGGAAACCGGCCAGCTCCATCAGCCAGCGGGTGACGCAGGCCTCCAGGTTGACCGCGGCCGGGGCCGGGCCGCCGGCCGGCGTGTTCACGGTGGCGGCCATGAACTCGGCGAGCGCCCCGATCGGCGCCGACGGCGCGGTGATCCAGGCGAAGAAGCCGGGATGGTCGTTGCCGAACGAGGTCGGCAAGAGATTGTCGGTCATCCAGGCGACCAGGTCCTCGGCCTCCCGGCCGGTCTCCGGCAGCGCCTGGGCGAAGATCTCGCGGGTCAGCGCGACCGGGGGCAGGGCGCGCACCGCGCGCCCCGGCAGCGCCCGCTTGTAGTCGGCGAGGGAGGCGAGCAGTCGTTCGCCGAGGCTGCGGAAGGCCTCCGGCGTCAGGCCGAGGTCGGGCGCCGCCGGCATGGCCGGGGACGCCGACGAGGCGTCGGGCTCCGGGGTCTCGGCTCTCGATGGCTCGCGTCGCTCGTTCATGTCTCTTCGACCAATCCGCTCTGGGCTGCCCTGTCAGTTCTCGTCAGGCCTCGGGTCCGTTCGCGCCCGTCGATGTCGATGACGCCGCCGATGACGTCGCCGATGTCGTGGCCGCCTCGTCGTCGCGGCGGCCGATGTCGAACATCTGATGCAGCACCTCCGGCAGGTGGGCCCCGGACAGGGCGAACTTGCCGTTGACGATGAAGGTCGGCACCCCTTGCAGGCCGGCCTGCCGCGCCGCCCGGTCCTCCTCCCGCACCGCCTGCTCCTCCAGGTCGCTGTCGAGAAAGGCCCGCGCCTCGACCCGGTCCAGGCCGGCGCCCGCCGCCGCGCGCAGCAGAACGTCGGGCGCGCCGATATCCTCGCCGGCCAGGAAATAGGCGCGGAACAAGGCCTCGACGACGGCGTCCTGGCGGCCGCGCTGGCCGGCCAGACGAATCAGGCGGTGGGCCGGGACCGTGTTGGGCGTGCGGGCGATGGCGTCGAACGCGAAGGCGAGGTCTTCCTGTTCGCCGACCGCCTCGATCTCCCGGTAGACCCGCTCGGCGCCGGCGGCGCTGCCGAACTTGAGCTGCAGGTAGAGCTCGCGGTCCATGCCCTGGGCGGGCATGTCGGGATTGAGTTGGAAGGCGCGCCACCGCAGCGCGAGGTCGTCCTGCGGCCGCTCGGCCAAGGCCCGCTCGAGGCGGCGCTTGCCGATGTAGCACCACGGGCAGATCACGTCCGAGTAGATATCGATCCGCACGCTTCGTCCCCCGAGGGATTGCCTGCGGGCCGCCCCGCCCATGGGGTTGGCCCTGATGTGGCTTCGCCGTGTACAATGGCCGCCGAGCGGCCTGAGGCCCATCCTGGCAAGCTCCGCCGGATGCGTCCAGGAAGTCCGATGAGACCGATCGCGACGGCGGGAGGACGGGCGTGTCCCTTGGCGATCTCTTCGATCTCACCGACCGGGTGGCGGTGGTGACCGGCGCGTCGAGCGGCCTGGGCCGGCACTTCGCGGCGACCCTGGCGCGCGCCGGGGCCAAGGTCGCGATCGCCGCGCGGCGCGTCGAGCGGCTGAGCGAGCTGGCGCGGGAGATCGAGGCGGCGGGCGGCCGGGCGCTGCCGGTCGGCCTCGACGTCACCGATCCCGACAGCGTGCGGGACTGCGTCGCCGCGGCCGAGAACGAACTCGGGCCGATCTCCGTGCTGGTCAACAACGCCGGCGTCGGCTTTCCCGAGGCGGCGCTCGACCTCGGCGAGGCGGAGTGGGAGCGGGTGATCGCCACCAATCTGACCGGCGCCTGGCGCATGGCGCGGGAGACCGCGCGCCACATGGTGCGCCTCGGCCACGGCGGCAGCCTGGTGAACGTCGCCTCGGTGCTCGGCCTGGGCGGCGGCGCCCAGGGCGTCGCCTACTGCGCCTCCAAGGCGGCGGTGGTCAACATGACCCGCGCCCTGGCGATCGACCTCGCCCGCCACAGGATCCGGGTGAACGCCCTGGCGCCGGGCTACTTCGACAGCGAGATCACCCACGAGCTGCTGACCGGGCCCCAGGCCGACAAGCTCCGGCGCATGATCCCCCAGCGCCGCTTCGGCGAGCCGGCCGACCTCGACGGCCCCCTGCTGCTGCTCGCCTCCGACGCCTCGCGCCACATGACCGGCAGCGTCGTGGTGGTGGACGGCGGCATCACCGCCAAGGCGGGATAGAGCAGTACCCGACCAGATTGAACCACGCTGACGGTGCGATTTTGACCGGACGTTAGGAGCGAGGACGATGGACATGCCGACGCATATTCGAGGACGAGCGACGCGACGTCCGGCCAAAAGCGCCCGTCCCCTAAGGGTTGGCACAAACCAATTTGGTGGCTGGCGCTCCGCGTCGTTGCGGGGCTCGCCCGATGCCCCCGCATCGCGCGTCGCCCCGCGCCTAGCGGGCCCATCCAGCCCAGAGCCAACAGCGTTGCTTCAATCTGGTCGGGTACTGCTCTAGGACCGAGGGGGCGGCGCCCGGTGGCACGCGTGGCGCGCGGCGCGCTGTTCGTCGGCCTCCTCGCCGTCGCTGGCCTGGCGATGCTGATGCTGGTGCCGGGCCTCAAGGAAGGCGTGTCCCAGGAGGAGGTGCCGGGGCTGTTCGGCGGCGTCGGGCTGTTCCTGCTGCTGGGGCTCGTCTGGTGGCTGGCCAGCGGCCGCGCGCTCGGCCTTTCCCTGGCGGGCTGGGTCGTCCTGGCGGTGCCGACGGTCGCCTATCTGGTCGAGGCCGGCCTCTTGATCGCCGCCGACCTCGAGGGCCGCCGCCTGGCCGAAGAGGTCGCCATCGAGGGCTACCGGGAGGAGGCGATCCTGTGGCCCGGCTTCGACGGCCCGGTCGGGCTCGCGCTCAGCTTCGATCTGGTCCACCCCGAGGGCGTCTCCGGCCTCATCCTGCCGCCGGAGATCCGCATGGGCCCGGCGCTCGAGATCCCTCGCGACCGGCTGGTCTCCAGCCGGACCAACGGCTCCGGCTACTTCAAAGACACCTACCTGGAGCAGCCGGTCGGCGCGCTGACGCTGCTCAAGAGCGTGCTGTTCCAAAGGCTCTACGAGAACGACAGCTTCCAGCGGGACTACGAGAAGTGGGTGTCGGCCTTCCACTTCGCGCCCGGCGCCCGCACCCGCCTGACCTTCCATCTCCACCCGGGCGCGCTCGACTATCTCGAGAGCCCCGCGCGGCTCTGCCTGTCGAGCCGGACGTTCGGGCAGCGCGTCTGCGAGGCCGGCGAGGATCCCGCCGACGGCTGCGCCTCGCCCAATCGGCGGCCGGTGAGCGAGCCGATCTACGCCGACGGCGGCGACCTGAGCGCCCTCTGGGTGGCCGTCGGCGGCTACGACATGGTGGTCGACCTCGGCCCGGTGCTCACCGCGACGCTGCGGGCGGAAAGCCGCCTGCAGGGCGATCACGCGGCCTGGACCCGCATGCAGAAGCGCCTCGAGCGCACCGGGCTCGCCGCCGCCGGCTATCGCCTGTGCCCGCCCGGCGAGGACTCCCACAACGCCTTTCGCACCTGCTACTGCCGGCCGACCGGCGCGTGAGGCGTCCCCGGCACCGACGAAATGGCGCTCGCCATGTGCCGATTACGATTTCATGTGTCGATCACGATTTTATGAGACTCGGGCCATGGCGCGCCGGGCGAGGTTGTTGAAAACTGGCGCCGCCGGGCTGATATGCTGACCAGGTTCGCTCGAGGAGGCGCTTGTCCGTGATCCCCAGATCCCTCTTGGCCCTTGTCATGCTGGCCGGCGCGGCGGCCTGCGCGCCCCGCCTGGTGGTGCTCTCGCCGACCAATTTCTACATCGCCTACACGCCGACGGTGGTCAACAGCGCGGCCGGCTCCGGCGGCATCCTGGTGGAAGTCATCGGCAATCCCTTCGACGCCCCGCAGGCCGACCTGGAGCGCACCATCACCAGCGCCATGACCGGCTCCCACTTCGGGCCGCCGGTGGACTTCGTGACGACGCCGCCCGAGGACTTCCGCTCGCCCTATCGCATCGTCATGGTGTTCGACTCGGTCCAGGCCTACGGCGAGGCCAAGCTGTGCCGCGAGGGCCGGTCGATCGTGCCCAGCGCGGGCGACCAAGACGGCGCTGCCGAGCAAGGCGGCGAGGGTGGTCAGGTCGTCAAGGTCTACGCCGCGCTCTGCGCCGGCCAGGGGCCGCTGACCGGAGTCAACGGCCGGGTCGGCGAGGTGACCGGCCTGGACGATCCGAAGTTCCGCCGACTGATCTCGCAGCTCACGACCAACCTGCTGCCGCCGTTCAATCCCGATCGCCGGGACGGCGGCTCCGAGTTCTTCTCGAACATCGGTCTCGGGCGCGACGCCTGAGCGGCCGGCGCCCCGGCGTACCTCGGTCTCACCCGGGCTCACGCGGCCTCACCCGGCCCCACGGGCGCTCGACGTCGGCGGCGCCCTCCGCGCCCATGAAGACGGCCAGGATCCGCAGCGTGTCCGCGCCGGTGTTGCGCCCGTTGTGCCAGGTGTCGATCGCTTCCATGAAGGCGTCGCCGGCCCGGTAGGTCTTGGTGCCGCGCGCCCCGTAGTCGATGGTCACCTCGCCGGCGAGAACGTGGCCGAACAGCGGCACGGCGTGGCGGTGGCGGCCGGTCTCCTGGCCGGGCTCGAGCGTCACGATCACCGCCGTGATCCGCGGCGCGCCCGACTCCGGATAGGCGAGGGTCTGGCCCAGGTTGGTGGTGTCGGTCTCCAGCAGCGTCTCGAGCTTCGGCGCGCCGTCGGCCATCGCCTCGGCCGGGGCCAGCGGGCCCGCGGCGCCCATCGGGCCGACGGCCGCCAGCAGCACGGCGAGCGCCACGCTCCGTTTCAGCAGATCTCCCACGCGCAGTCCTCCCTGATCGTTGGCGTCGGCGGTGTCGGCGGTGTCGTCGGTTTTGGCGGCGGCCGCCGGCGCGAGCCGCGATTCCCGAAAGATCCGTGGCTCTGTCTTGTGCTATTATGACGTCCAAAGAAGATTTACGGGAAACCTATTGGTATGTCAGAGAAAAAGACGAAACTGCTGGTCATCGGGCTCGACGCCGCCGAGCAAAGCCTCATCCGGCGTTGGATCGCCTCCGGGGACCTGCCTAACCTCGCCAACTTTGGCGAGCAGTCGCTTCAGGCGCGCACAACCAACGAGCCCGGGCTCTACACCGGGTCGGTCTGGCCGTCGATCTTCACCGGGGCCTCCGCCGGCCGCCACGGCTGCTACTACTACCGTCAGATCGTCAATGGCACCTACGGCACCAGCCACTTCCGCCCGGACCAACTGAAGCACCCCCCGTTCTGGAAGGCGCTCAGCGACGCCGGGCGCCGGGTCGCCGTGGTGGATATCCCGAAATCCATGCTCACCGAAGGCATCAACGGCATTCAGGTGGTGGATTGGGGCCTGCACGACCCGAGCTTTCCCAGCGTGCAATGCTGGCCGTCGGCGCTCGCCCAGGAACTGACCGAGCGCTTCGGCGTCGATCCGGTCGGCCAGTGCGACGCCGCCGACCGGACGCCCGCCCAATACCGGGACCTGTGCCAGCGGCTGGTCGCGAGAATCGACCGCAAGCGCGAGTTGATCCAATATCTCCTCGGCAAAGAGGACTGGGATCTCTTCTTCACCGTGTTCGGCGACTCCCATTGCGCCGGGCACCAATTCTGGCACCTTCACGAGGCCGAGAACGGCGCCCACGCCTCGCCCGGGCCCGCGGACCGGCCGGGCGACCTCCTCAAGGACGTCTACGTCGCCTTGGACAAGGCGATCGGCGAGCTGGTCGCGGCGGCGGGCCCGGAGACCGACGTCATGGTGTTCACCAGCCACGGCTTCGGCTCCCACTACGACGCCAACCACCTGCTCGACGAGGCGCTGCGGCGCCTGGAGGGCGCGCCGGGCTCCCGCTGGCCCAGGATCATGCACCCGGTGCGCGCGCTCTACCGCTCCGCGCTGCCGGTCGATCTGCGCACCCGCCTGCGGCCGCTCGCCGCCAAGGTGTTCGACGGCGTCGAGAACATCGACGACATGTCGGCCGCGCGCATCCGCCAGGGGCGCAAGTGCTTCATGCTGCCGTCCAACGACAACTGCGGCAACATCCGGGTCAACCTGGTGGGCCGGGAGCCCCATGGCCTGATCCGGCCGGGCAGCGAGTTCGACGCCTTCTTTTCGGCCCTGGCCGAGGATCTGATGCAGATCGTCAACCTCGAGACCGGCGGGCCGGTGGTCAAGGAGGTCCTGAAAACGGCGGATCACTTCGCCGGCGACCGCCTCGACGATCTGCCGGACATCGTCGTGCGCTATCACCGGGAAGCGAAGATTCGGCGAATCGCCTCGCCCAAGATCGGCGACCTCGAAGGCGAGAACACGGCGTGTCGCAGCGGCGATCACCGGCCGGAGGGGCTGCTCCTGGTCAGGGGCCCGCAGTTTGGCGCGGGCCAACTGAACGAAGCGGTGCCGGCGATGGACCTGGCGCCGACCATAGCGGCCATGCTCGGCGTCGAGCTGCGCGGCGTCGACGGCGAGGCCGTCGCGGCGCTGGTCCGGCAGTGAGCCTCGGCGTGCTCTAGGCCGCTTAGGCCTCGGCGATTTCCAGCAGGAAGCTGGTGAGCCGCGAGGCCACCAAGTCGGAGGTGTAACGGGATTCGAAGCGCCGGCGCGCGCCCTCGGCCAGGCGCGCGTAGGTCGCCTCGTCCTCGAGCAGCGCGATCAGGATCCGCGCCCCTTGCTTCGGATCGTCGAGCGGCCAGTAGAAGCCCTGTTCGCCGTCGCCGAGGATCTCCGGTATGCCGCCGACCGGACTGGCGAGCACGGGCAGGCCGGCGGCCGCGGCTTCGACCAGGACGAAGGGGCAGTTCTCCATCAAGGCGCTGTGGGCATAGGCGCGGTACCTCGGCAACAAGCGCGAGGCGTCGTGTTGCGCGCCCAGGAACCGGACCTGATCCGCGATGCCCAGGTCCCGCGCCAGACATTCCAGACGCCGGCGATCGGGACCGGGGCCGACCAGGGCCAGGCTATAGCGATGGCCGAGCCGGCGCGCTTCGTGGAGCACCCGCAGGAGGTAGACCTGATTCTTGCGCGGCTCCAGCGAGCCGATGGAAATGAGGTCCCCCGCGGGCGCCTGTCGCGCGGCGCGCCCGGTGTCCTCGACGAAGTTCGGTAGGACGATGGTCCTGCACCGCGACAGCTCGGGATGGCGGCCGCAGATATGGTCGCGCACGAAATCCGAGACGAAGTGCAGGCCGTCCAACTGGGGCAGCAGCCTCGATTCGAGATCGCAGATGCCGCGATAGACCCAGTCCCCCTCCTTGATGTAGCCCAGCCCGCACCATTCCTCGGCTTCCGACCGATTGAAGTGGGCCGCGAGGACGACCTTGTGCTTCGGGCTTTTCCTGGCCTCGAGGGCCGCGCGCGCGGAGGTGAGGCATTTGGCGTAGATCACCGTGGCTTGCTCCGGTCGGAGCGCGCTGGACAGGCAAAGGCGCAGGAAAAGTCGGCGCAGGCGCAGGAACCACCACGTCCCGAGCGGCTTGTCGACCAGGTTCAGCGCGCGGCGCGCGGCGAGGACCGGACATCCGATCAGCCGATAGCCGGAGAACGGCGTGACGACCCGCGAGCGGACCATGGTCTTCGCCAGGAAGTTTTCGTAA
>JAWWCG010000106.1:0-9058 GCA_033720555.1 Kiloniellales bacterium
CCTGGGCGAGCGCCAGCCGATCCTCGCGCGCCAGCATCTCGTCCAGGGCGGCCTTCAGCCGGTGCAGGTAGAGCACGTCGGACGCCGCGTACTTGAGCTGCTCGTCGCTCAGCTCGGCCGCCCCCCAGTCCGACGATTGCTGCTGCTTGGACAGCTCCACGCCGAGCAGCTCGCGGCACAGGTCGCGCAGGCCATGGCGGTCGGTGAAGGTGCGGGCGAGCTTGGAGGCCACCTTGGTGCAATAGACCGGCCGGCAGTCGACTCCCAGATAGCGCTGGATCATCGCCAGGTCGAAGCGCGCGAAATGGAACAGCTTGGTGACCGACGGATCGCCCAGCAGCCGCTTCAGGTTGGGGGCGGCGTAGGCGCCGGCGGCGAACTGCACCAAATGGCAGGTCTCGTCCCCGGCGGAGAGCTGAATCAGGCACAGACGGTCGCGCCAGACATTGAGCCCCATGGTCTCGGAATCCACGGCGACCACGCCGCCGAGCTCGAGACCGTCCGGCAGGTCGTTGCGATGCAGCTGAATGTCCAACGCGAGACCGGATCCGTGGTGGCAGCGGCGGCGCGGCGATTGTCGCCAAAGGCCTGGGACTGTCAAGGACTAGCGCCGCGCCGGGCCCGCGGGCCCCACCCGGTTTTCGGGGCTAAACAAGCCGCGCCGGGCGGTATATAACCGCGAGATGGCCGTCGGCCCGCCGGCCCCTCGGGGCCGGGCGGTGGGCGCCGGGACCGGCACAGCAGGAGGGGGCCATGGCGCCGCGCGTGATCACCATATTCGGCGGGTCCGGTTTCATCGGCCGCCACGTCGTCCGCCGCCTGGCCAGGCAGGGCTGGATCATCCGGCTGGCGGTGCGCGACCCGGACCGGGCCAAGTTCCTGCGGCCGCTGGGCGACGTCGGCCAGATCACGCCGATCGCCGTGCCCCTGCAGGACGCCGACGCCGTGGCCGCCGCGGTGGCCGGCACCGAGGCCGTCGTCAATCTGGTCGGCGTGCTCTACGAGCGGGGGCGGCAGAGCTTCAAGGCGGTCCACGTCGACGGGGCGCAGTCGATCGCCTCAGCCGCCGCGGCGGCGGGGGTGAAATCGCTCGTCCATATCTCGGCGATCGGCGCCGATCCCGAGGCGGCGGCCGATTACGCCCGCTCCAAGGGCTATGGCGAGCGTCTGGTGCGCGAGGCCATGGCGGACGCCGTCATCTGCCGGCCGAGCCTGGTGATCGGGCCGGAGGACGATTTCTTCAATCGCTTCGCCCTCTACGCGCGGCTGTCGCCCTTCCTGCCGCTGATCGGCGGCGGCCACACCCGGTTCCAGCCGGTCTACGTCGGCGACGTGGCCGACGCCATCGTGCGGGCGCTGGGCACGCCGGCGGCCCGCGGGCAGACCTACGAGCTGGGCGGGCCGAGCGTCTACAGCTTCGCGGAGCTGATGGAGCTGCTGCTGTCCGAGATCGGGCGGCGCCGACTGCTGCTGCCGGTGCCGTTCTGGCTGGCGGAGATCCAGGCGGTCTTCCTCGAGCTGCTGCCGGTGCCGCCGCTGACCCGCGACCAGGTGCGCCTGTTGCGGCGCGACAACGTGGTCTCCGAGGGGGCCCTGACGCTGCGCGACCTGGAGGTCGCCGCGACCGCCATCGAGGTGGTGCTGCCGACCTACCTGGCCCGCCACCGGCCCGGCGGCCGGGCCGACCGCCTGCGCTCGGCCTGAGCCGCCCCCCACCCCCTCCCGGGCGGGGGTACTGCTCTAGGAGCCCGGCATCGTGCCCAAGTGGCCGCTGTAGACCAGCCACAGCAGCAGGCCGCCGAGCAGCAGCCGGTAGACGACGAAAGGCGCGAAGCCGGCCCGGCGCAGCCATGCCATGAGGAAGGCGATCGCGAAGAACCCGGCGACCGCCGAGAACGCCACCGTGAGCGCCGCGCTCTGCAACATGGCGGGGTCGCTGTCGCTGATCAGCTCGCGGCCCTTCCACAGGCCGGCGGCGGAGATTGCCGGGATCGACAGCAGGAAGGAAAAGCGCGCCGCCTCGCCGCGCTCGAATCCGAAGAGGCGCGCCGCCGTCATGGTGATGCCTGAGCGGCTGGTGCCGGGAATGAAGGCGAGCACCTGCGCCAGGCCGATGGCGAGCGCCTGGGCCAGGGTCATGTGTTTCATCTGCTTGACGGTCAAGCCGACCCGATCGGCGATGTAGAGCACCAGGCCGAAGCCGATCAGCGCCCAGGCGACCACGCGGGGGTCGCGCAGCGCGTCGGCGAGGTGACGCTCGATCAGGAAGCCGGCGGCGAGCGCCGGCACGGTGGCGGCCAGCAGGAACAGCACCAGCCGGCCGCCGTCGTCGAGACGCCCGGACAGCAGGCGCCACAGCCCGACCAGCATGCGCCAGACGTCGCGCCAGAAATAGACCAGGACCGCGAGCAGGGTGCCCATGTGGGCGGCGACGTCGATCGCCAGGCCCTGGTCGGGCCAGCCGGTCACGAAGGGCACCAGGATCAGGTGGCCGGAGGAGCTGATGGGCAGGAATTCCGTGGCGCCTTGAATGAACGACAAGACCACAATGTGCAGAATCGGCACGGAAGAGACCCTCATCACGTGGCGGCCCGATGCCCTGGAACGGTCCAATCACGCGATGCGCCGGGCAAGCGGTTGGCGGCGCTTATATCACGGGGTTTTCCGCGCCGCCCAGCCTGGATTTTAGTTCCAAGTTGGGACAATATTGTCCGGCGCCTGCCTGGTCTTTCGGCGGGTTTCCTGGGCGGCAAGATTTATTCTCATTTTTTAGTCAGTACGCCTGTCCTATTTGGCCGATTATCGCTCGCCAGCCGTCGCGAAATGGCCTATAAGCGTTCCGGGGTGAGCGAACTGGGGTGCCGACGGCCGATAGCGGCGCGTGGGGGCGAAGGGATGCGCACCGACTCCGGGGATCCGGCTCGCGGGGTGCGCCGCGCGCGACCGCCGTCAGGCGGCGGCACGGCGCCGACCGTCCGATCGCCGCCGAGTCGATCGCCGCAGGTTTGACCGCCGCTGTTGTGATCGCTGCTTGAGGAATGGACGGCGCTTGATGGCTCATCGCATGCTCACCTTCGTCGACATCGCTCGCGACATGCCCGACAAGCGGGACGCCGACGCCCGCCGTCACGACTTCGCGGAGATCTACGACGAGTTCTCCCGCGAGCGCGCGGCGGAGCAGGCCAGCCGATGCTCCCAATGCGGCGTGCCCTTCTGCCAGGTCCACTGCCCGCTCCACAACAACATCCCCGACTGGTTGATGCTGACCGCCGCCGGCCGCCTGGAGGAGGCCTACGAGGTCGCCCAGGCGACCAACAATTTTCCGGAGATCTGCGGCCGCATCTGTCCCCAGGACCGGCTCTGCGAGGGCAATTGCGTGATCGAGAAGGCCGGCCACGGCACGGTCACCATCGGCTCGGTGGAAAAGTTCATCACCGAGACCGCCTGGGACGAGGGCTGGGTGAAGCCGGTCAAGCCGCTGTTCGAGCGCGACCAGTCGGTCGGCGTCGTCGGCGCCGGGCCGGCCGGCCTGGCCGCCGCCGAGGAGCTGCGCCGCGCGGGCTACCAGGTGGTCGTCTACGACCGCTACGACCGCGTCGGCGGCCTGATGATCTACGGCATTCCCAACTTCAAGCTGGAAAAGCAGGTGGTCGCGCGCCGCGCCGACCTGATCGCCCGCGCCGGGGTCTCGTTCCGGCTCGACTGCGAGGTCGGGCGCGACGTCACGCTGGAGGAGCTGCGGGGCGAGCACGACGCGGTGCTGATCGCGACCGGCGTCTACCGGGCCCGCGACCTCAAGGCCCCCGGCGTCGGGCTTGCCGGCATCCACCCGGCGATGGACTTCCTGACCGCCTCCAACCGCAAGGGCCTCGGCGACGCCGTCCCCGCCTTCGAGGACGGCAGCCTCGACGCCCGGGGCAAGAACGTGGTGGTGATCGGCGGTGGCGACACCGCCATGGACTGCGTGCGCACCGCGGTGCGCCAGGGCGCCAAGTCGGTCCGCTGCCTCTACCGCCGCGACCGCGAGAACATGCCCGGCTCGCTGCGCGAGGTGGCCCATGCCGAGGAGGAGGGTGTCGAGTTCGTCTGGCTCTCCGCCCCCGAGGCCTTCCTGGGCGGCGGCGCGATCGAGGGCGTGCGCGCGCTCAAGGTCCATCTCGGCGTGCCCGACGCGACCGGCCGGCAGACGCCGCAGCCGATCGAGGGCTCGAGCTTCACCCTGCCGGCCGACATGGCCATCAAGGCGCTCGGCTTCGATCCGGAATACCTGCCCGAGGCCTTCGCCGCGCCGGACCTCAAGGTGACCCGCTGGGGCACGCTCAGCATCGACTTCCGCTCCATGATGACCAGCCTCGACGGCGTCTTCGCCGCCGGCGACATCGTGCGCGGCGCCTCGCTGGTGGTCTGGGCGGTGCGCGACGGGCGCGACGCGGCCGAGCAGATCCACGGCTACCTGCAGGCCAAGGCGGCCGCCGAGGCGCCGGCGACGGCGGCGGCGGCGGAGTAGCGCCCCGTGCTGCGGCTCTACGACAATTTGATCTCCGGCAACGGCTACAAGGTGCGCCTGCTGCTGAGCCAGCTCGGCCAGACGTTCGAGCGGGTCGAGGTGGACGTCTTCAAGGGCGAGACCCGCACGCCCGAGTTCCTGGCGATCAATCCCAACGGGCGCATCCCGACCCTGCGGCTCGAGGACGGCAGCTATCTCGCCGAATCCAACGCCATCCTCTGCTATCTGGCCGAGGGCAGCGGGTTCTGGCCGGCCGAGCGCAAGGCCCGGGCCGAGACCCTGCAGTGGCTGTTCTTCGAGCAGTACAGCCACGAGCCCTATATCGCGGTGCTGCGCTTCTGGGCGCACCTGCCGGAGCTCACCGCGCAGCCGCGGGCCGAGCGGCCCGGCCGCAAGGCGCGCGGCGAGGCGGCGCTCGCGGTCATGGAGCAGCACCTGGCGGCGCGGGACTTCTTCGTCGGCGCGCGCTACGGCATCGCCGACATCGCGCTCTACGCCTACACCCACGTGGCCGAGGAGGGCGGCTTCGATCTGGCGCCCTACCCGGCGATCCGCGCCTGGCTCGACCGGGTGGCGGCCCAGCCCGGCCATGTGCCGATCACCGCCGATCCCGGTCGCAAGCCCGCCGACGCCGCCTGAGGAGGTCCCATGCAACCCTTCGATCCCGAGCTCAGGCGACGCCAGGCGGCGGACCTGGCGCGCCGCGGCCTCTACGACCCGGCCGAGGAGCACGACGCCTGCGGCGTCGGCATCGTCGCCACACTCGACGGCAAGCCGCGCCGCGAGGTGGTGGAGGCCGGGATCGAGGCCCTCAAGGCGGTCTGGCACCGCGGCGCCGTCGATGCCGACGGCAAGACCGGCGACGGCGCCGGCATCCACGTCCAGATCCCGCAGGACTTCTTCCACGAGCACATCGCGCGCACCGGCCACAAGCCCGAGGCGGGCCGCGTCGGGGTCGGCATGACCTTCCTGCCGCGCACGGATTTCGCGGCGCAGGAGCGGTGCCGCGTCATCGTCGAGCGGGAAATCCTCAATTTCGGCTACACCATCTACGGCTGGCGCCAGGTGCCGGTGAACACCGAGGTGGTGGGCGAGAAGGCCAACGCCACCCGCCCCGAGATCGAGCAGATCATGATCGCCAACAACCGCGGCGTCTCGGCCAAGCAGTTCGAGCTCGACCTCTACGTCATCCGCCGGCGCATCGAGCGCACGGCCGAGATCGAATCGATCAAGGACTTCTACATCTGCTCGTTGAGCGGCCGCTCGATCATCTACAAGGGCATGTTCCTCGCCGAACAGCTCACGGCCTTCTATCCCGACCTGCTGGACCCGCGCTTCGAGTCCAATTTCGCCATCTTCCACCAGCGCTATTCGACCAACACCTTCCCCACCTGGTGGCTGGCCCAGCCGTTCCGCGTCATCGCCCACAACGGCGAGATCAACACCCTGCGCGGCAACGTCAACTGGATGAAGGCCCACGAGTGCCGCCTGGCCGCCGAGGCCTTCGGCGACGCGATCGAGGACGTCAAGCCGGTGGTGCTGCCCGGCAGCTCGGACTCCGCCGCCCTCGATGCCGTGTTCGAGCTCATGGTGCGGGCCGACCGCGACCTGCCCATGGCCAAGGCCATGCTGGTGCCGGAGGCCTGGACCAAGGACAGCCCGATTCCCCAGGCCCGCAAGGACCTGAACAGCTATTGCAACGCCGTCATGGAGTCCTGGGACGGCCCGGCGGCGCTGTGCGGCTACGGCGGGCGCTGGCTGGTCGCCGGCATGGACCGCAACGGCTTGCGGCCGCTGCGCTACACCCTCACCGAGGACGGGCTGCTGTTCGCCGGCTCGGAGACCGGCATGGTGCGCCTCGACGAATCCCAGGTCGTCGAGAAGGGCCGCATCGGCCCCGGCCAGATGCTGGCGCTCGACCTCGACAAGGGGCGGCTCTACCGGGACGGCGAGATCAAGGATCGCCTCGCGGCCGCCCGACCGTTCGGCGACTGGGTGCGCAACATCACGGTGATCGACGACCTGGTGAAGCCGGACGGCGGCGAGAGCGTCGAGTTCGCCAAGGAGGAGCTGCGCCGCCGCCAGGTCGGCTACGGCCTGACGCTCGAGGACCTGGAGCTCATCCTGCCGCCCATGGTGGAGGACGCCAAGGAGGCGGTCGGCTCGATGGGCGACGACACGCCGCTCGCCGTCCTCTCCGAGCGCCACCGGGGCCTCCACCACTTCTTCCGCCAGAACTTCAGCCAGGTCACCAACCCGCCGATCGACTCCTTGCGCGAGCGCCGGGTGATGACCCTCAAGACCCGGCTCGGCAACCTCGGCAACATCCTCGACGAGGACGAGTCCCAGTGCCGGCTGCTGCAGCTCGAATCGCCGGTTCTCTCCAACGCCGAGTTCGAGGCCATGCGCGCCTACCTCGGCGAGACCGCCGCCGACGTCGACTGCACCTTCGACCCGGCCGGCGGCGAGAGCGCCCTGCGCGACGCGCTCGAGCGTATCCGCCGCGACGCCGAGGACGGGGTCAGGGGCGGCTGCGAGCACGTGGTGCTGAGCGACAAGGCGGTCTCCGCCGAGCGCGCGGCGATCCCGATGATCCTCGCCACCGCGGCGGTGCATTCCCACCTGGTGCGCCAGAAGCTGCGCACCTTCTGCTCGCTCAACGTGCGCGCCGGCGAGTGCCTCGACGTCCACTACTTCGCCGTCCTGATCGGCTGCGGCGCGACCACCGTCAACGCCTATTTGGCCCAGGAGGCCATCGCCGACCGCCAGGCGCGCGGCCTGTTCGGCGACATGAGCCTCGAGGAGGCGGTCACCCGCTACAAGACCGCGGTCGACGACGGCCTGCTCAAGATCATGTCGAAGATGGGCATCTCGGTGATCTCGCCCTACCGCGGCGGCTACAACTTCGAGGCGCTCGGCCTGTCGCGCACCCTGGTCGACGAGTACTTTCCCGCCATGCCCAGCCGGATCTCCGGCATCGGCCTGACCGGGATCCAGAAGAAGGTGCTCGAGCTCCACCGGCGCGCCTGGGCGGAGGGCGTCGTGACCCTGCCGGTGGGCGGCTTCTACCGCTATCGGCGCGGCGGCGAGGCCCATGCCTGGGGCGCCAGCCTGATCCACACCCTGCAGGCGGCGGTGGCGAGCGATTCCTACTCGACCTACAAGAAGTTCAGCGAGGCGGCGCGCCAGCTACCGCCGTCCGCGCTGCGCGACCTGCTGGACTTCAAGAGCGAGGGCGTTTGCCCGGTCCCGCTGGAGGAGGTCGAGTCGATCACCGCGATCCGCAAGCGCTTCGTGACCCCCGGCATGTCGCTGGGCGCGCTCAGCGCCGAGGCGCACGGCGTCCTCAACATCGCCATGAACCGGATCGGCGCCAAGTCGGACTCCGGCGAGGGCGGCGAGGACCCGGCGCGCTACACGCCGCGCGCCAACGGCGACAACGAGAACTCGGCCATCAAGCAGGTGGCCTCCGGGCGCTTCGGCGTGACGGCGGAGTACCTGAACCGCTGCCGCGAGCTGGAGATCAAGGTGGCGCAGGGCGCCAAGCCCGGCGAGGGCGGCCAGCTGCCCGGCTTCAAGGTGACCGAGATGATCGCCAAGCTGCGCCACGCCACGCCCGGCGTGATGCTGATCTCGCCGCCGCCGCATCACGACATCTACTCCATCGAGGACCTGGCGCAGCTGATCTACGACCTCAAGCAGATCAACCCGGAGGCCCGGGTCTGCGTGAAGCTGGTGGCGCGCTCGGGCATCGGCACCATCGCCGCCGGCGTGGCCAAGGCCAAGGCCGACGTGATCCTGATCTCGGGCCATGTCGGCGGCACCGGCGCGAGCCCGCAGACCTCGATCAAGTACGCCGGCGTGCCCTGGGAGATGGGGCTCTCGGAGGTCAACCAGGTGCTCACCCTGAACCGCCTGCGCCACACCGTGCGGCTGCGCACCGACGGCGGCATCAAGACCGGGCGCGACGTGGTGATCGCCGCCATGCTGGGGGCGGAGGAGTTCGGCGTCGGCACCGCCTCGCTGGTGGCCATGGGCTGCATCATGGTGCGCCAGTGCCATTCCAACACCTGTCCGGTCGGGGTCTGCACCCAGGACCCGATGCTCAGGGAGAAGTTCACCGGCACGCCGGAGAAGGTGGTCAACCTGTTCAGCTTCGTCGCCGAGGAGGTGCGCGAGATCCTGGCCTCGCTGGGCGCCCGCTCGCTCGACGAGATCATCGGCCGCACCGACCTGCTGGCCCAGGTCAACCGCGGCGCGGCCCACCTCGACGACCTCGACCTGAACCCGATCCTGGCGATCGCGGACCCCGGCGGCCACCCCCGGGTGTGCACGGTGGCGGGCCGCAACGAGGTGCCCGACACCCTGGATGCCCAGATCATCGAGGACGCCGCGCCGCTGTTCGAGGTCGGCGAGAAGATGCAGCTCCAGTACACTGTGCGCAACACCCACCGGGCGATCGGCACCAAGCTGTCGTCGAAGATCACCCGCCGCTTCGGCATGGCGAAGCTCAGGCCCGGCCACATCTCGGTGCGCCTGCGCGGCTCGGCC
>JAWWCG010000107.1:0-9044 GCA_033720555.1 Kiloniellales bacterium
GAACGCTACTTCGCCAATCGCTACTACCTCTCCGCCCACGGCTGCGGCATGACCGGGGAGTATCCCTATCTCTACCACCGCGCGGATTTTCCCGACGCCGGCTACGACGGCACGATCGAGGCCGGCATGACGATCTGCGTCGAGAGCTACATCGGCGCGGCGGGCGGCCGCGAGGGGGTCAAGCTGGAGCAGCAGGTGCTGGTCACCGAGAGCGGCATCGAGCTGCTGTCGGACTTTCCCTTCGAGGACGACTTGCTCGCCTAGCCCAGTCCTTGGGACCGCCGTCTCCCGACCTCGGTGGCCGGCGCCGCGCGTCGTCGTCAGCTCGTCACCAACCGTGATGACAAAGTCGAGCGAGGATCGCTTGCGCCCCGCGAAGCCTGGCCGCGGCCCCGAGGCTGGCCGGCCGCGGCAAAGCGAGCTAGAGTCCGGGAGCGAGCTCAGGCGGCTCGCGCACGCTCCGGCGGTGGTGACGCGCCGACGGTGTGTAACGTTCAACAACATCGAACAGGGGGCGAAACGACATGACCAATCTGAAAGAACAAGCCGGCGAGACCTTCGAAAGCGGCTTTCGCGGACAGCTCTACGCGCCCGGCGACGACGGCTACGACGAGGCGCGCAAAATCTACAACGCGATGATCGACAAGCGCCCCGGCATGGTCGCGCGCTGCGCCGACGTCGCCGACGTGATGAGCGCCGTCAACCTGGCGCGCGATCACGGCTGGACCGTGGCGGTGCGCGGCGGCGGCCACAACGGGGCCGGCCTCGGCACCTGCGACGACGGCCTGGTGATCGACCTGTCGCCCATGAAGGGCATCCAGATCGACCCGGCGGCGCGCACGGCGCGCATCGCCGGCGGCTGCACCTGGGGCGACGCCGATCACGCCACCCACGCCTTCGGGCTGGCGGCGCCGGGCGGGGTGATCTCCACCACCGGCGTCAGCGGGCTCACCTTGGGCGGCGGCATCGGCTATCTCAGCCGCAAGTACGGCTTGTCGATCGACAACCTTCAGGCGGTCGACATGGTGCTCGCCGACGGCAGCTTCGTTCACGCGAGCGACGAGGAGAACGCGGAGCTGTTCTGGGCGGTGCGCGGCGGCGGCGGCAACTTCGGCGTCGTCACCAACCTGCAGTTCCAGCTCCAGCCCGTCAGCACGGTGGTGGCCGGTCCGACGCTGTGGCCGCTGGAGATGGCGGGCGACGTCATGCGGTTCTACGACGACTTCATCGCCGAGTCCTCGGACGACCTCAACGGCGTCTTCGCCTTCCTGACGGTCCCGCCGGGACCGCCGTTCCCCGAGGAGCTGCACCTCAAGAAGATGTGCGGCATCGTGTGGTGCTACCTCGGATCCGAGGGGGAGGCCGAGGCCGTCTTCGCCCCGGTCCGGGAGTTCGGGCCGCCGGCCCTGCACGGCGTTCAGCCGATGCCGTTCCCGATGCTGCAGACGGCGTTCGACGCGCTCTATCCGCCGGGCCATCAGTGGTATTGGCGGGCCGACTTCGTCAACGAGCTGAGCGACGAGGCGATCGCGCGCCATGTCGAGTTCGCCGAGCAGCTTCCGACCATGCAATCGGGCATGCACCTCTATCCGATCGACCGCGCGGTTCACCGCGTCGGCTCCGAGGACACCGCCTTCAGCTACCGCGACACGCGATGGGCGGGCGTGACCTTCGGCGTCGACCCGGACCCGGCCAATGCCGGCAAGCTGCGCGACTGGGCCGTGGCCTATTGGGAGGCGGTGCACCCCTATTCGGCGGGCGGCGCCTACGTCAACTTCATGATGGACGAGGGCCAGGCGCGGGTTCAGGCCACCTACCGGGACAACTATCAACGACTGGCGAAGATCAAGAAGCGCTACGATCCGGACAACCTGTTCCACGTCAACCAGAACATCGAGCCGGCAGGCTGACGGGCCCGCGCGAGCGGGCGGCGAAGCGGCGGCCGTCCGCTAGTCGGGCGCGCCCGCCGCAAGCGCCGCCGCGAGCCTCGCCTCGAGTCTCGCCTTGAGCGACGGCCAGCCCAAGGGCGCCGCGCGGGCGTGCCCCCGGCGCAGCAGGTCCAACGCCTCGTCGGCGCGGCCGTCGGCCTCGGCGAGGCCGGCCAAGGCGAGCAGCGCCCGCGCGACGACGCCGTCCATGCGCGTTTCCTCCGCCAACGCGATCGCCCGGTTCAGGCACGCGCGGGCGCGGCGCGCGGCGTCCGGCGGCGGGTCCGCCATGCCGGCGTAGGCCTCGCCCATCAAAAGCTGGACCTGGCCCGCGGCCCGTCGGTGGCCGAGCTCGAGGAAGCGGCGGTAGGTGTCGTCAAGCTCGCTTATCGCCCGCTCCGGCTCGCCCGCTGCCAGGATCCCCAGGCCGTAGATCATGTCCGGCCAGTACATGAAGCCGATCATGCTACGCCCGACGCGCTCGTCTCTGGCCTGCTCGAGCAGCCCCCGGCCCTCGGCGGTCTGTCCCTGGAGCACCAAGGCGCCGCCGAGCGTCATCTTGGCCATCAGCCGGTCGTATTTGCTCTGCCCCACCAGCATCGCCTCGCGCGCGTCGACGACGGCGCCGTCGTAGTCCTCGTCCCAGCAGCGCGCGCAGGCGCGGATGCAGAGCCCCCACGAGCTGGCGGGCGGATAGCCGGTCTCGCGGCCCAGCTCGATCGATTGCGAGGCCCAGGCGCAGGCGCGCTCGAGGTCGCCGCGCTGGGCGAGATCGAGGGCCATGACGTAGTGCACCACGGTCCTGAGGAACCTGTCGTCGAGCTCTTCCGCGATGGCGAGCACGCTGCGGCTCGCCTGCTCCAGCCCGTCGGCGTATGGCCCGTCGGCGTCGGCCGTGATCGCCTGCAGCCACATGAGCTCGACGCTCGCATAGCCGATGCATTCGCGATCCGAGAGTTCCTCGGCGATGACCAGCGCGCGTTCCAGCGCCGCCCGGGCCCGCTGGAATTGACCGGAGTTGATGTAGGCCTCGCCCAGCCACGAGAAAATGCGCGAGACGTGGCGCGTCGCGCCCAGGGCCTCGACGCGCGACAGGTGCTGTTCGGCGAGCGCGACCATGCCGGGATAGTCGATTTCCCAGCAATAGACCTCGAGCTGGTTGACCAGGACGTCGGCGAACAGGGTGTCGTCCGCCTCGGACGCGTTCGACAGCAGCTCGAGGGCCTGGCCATACCACGCCTTGGCATCCGAGATGGCGAACAGCGTCAGGGCCTTGTCGCCGGCCATCGCGGCCCAACGGGCGGCGGCCGGGTAGTCCTTCGATACCGCGCAGTGGCGCGCGAGCTCCTCCACGATCTCGGCCTCTCGGCCCCGGTAGATTCGCTCGAGGCCGGCGGCGACGGCGCCGTGAAGCACGCGGCCGTCGCGGGTGAGCAGGCCGCCGTAAACGGCGTCGTGCACCAGGGCGTGCTTGAAGTAGTAATGCGGGGTTTGAACTTCGGTGTCCCGCAGGATCAGCTCCGCTCGCTCCGCCTCCTCGAGCGCCGCGCCGGGATCGCGAAGGCCTGTGACCTCGGCCACCACGTCGCCGCGGAACCGGCGGCCCATGACCGAGGCGGCCTGCAGCAGGTGGCGGGTGTCCGCGGACAGGCGGTCGACCCTCTGAAGCAGCAGGCCCACCAGCGTCTCGGGCACCATCTTGGTGTGGCCGCCGCCGGACTTGGCGACATCGTCCCAGGCGGAGCCGCCCTGCTGGCGCAGATGATGGGCCAATTCCTCGGCGAACAAGGGATTGCCGCCGCACCGCTCGAAAAACGCCTTGAGCCTCGCGCCGCCGGGCCCGCCGTCGCCGAACCAGCTCCGGAACAAAAGCGTCACTTCGGACTGCGAGAGCGGACCCAGCGGCACGCTTCGCACCCGCTCCGAGCCGTCCCAGGGCGGCCGATACTCCGGGCGGAACGAGCACAGCGTCATCACGGTGCCCGACTCCTCGTCCTGGGTGATGGCTTCGAGGAGCGCTTCCGAGCTCTTGTCGATCCAATGACAGTCGTTGACGTAAAGCAGGGTCGGCCGACGCCTGGCGTGCGCGCGAACCACCGCCATGAGCGCCTGGCGGGTGCGCAGCCCGACGAGCTCCGATTCGACGCCGCCGAGGGCCGGCAAGGCGACGCCGAGCAGGTTGAGCAGATAGGGAAGCTCGGCGGACTCGCTCAAGCCGAGCTCGCCCGCCGCCGCCGACATGTCCGCCACCAATTGCGCCCCGCTCGCCCGGTCACTCAGCCTGAAGGCGCGTTTCAGCAGCACGATGAAGGGAAGAAAGGACGTCATGCCGCCATGCGACACGCAGTGGCCTTCCAGCACCGTGGCCGGCCCCTGCATCTGGCTCCTGAACTCGTGGACCAGCCGGGACTTGCCGATCCCGGCTCGCCAATCACGTGGGCGATCATGTTCTCGCCTTCGAGGGTGCGCGCCCAGGCGGCGAACAGCATCTCGAGATCCGCCGTGCGCCCGACAAAGCGCCCGAGTCCGCTCTGCGCCGCGCGTTCGAAGCGGCCGCCGCCCAGCTCCACGCCCGTGACCCGCCACGCCTCGACCGGCGCTGCGAAACCCTTCAAGGACAACTTGGCCAGCGACTCGCAGCGCAACGAGGCGCCGGCCAGCTTCTGGGTGCCGGCGGAGATGACGACTTGGTTGGGTCGCGCCGCCCCTTGGAGCCGGGCCGCCAGGTTGGGCGTCTCGCCGACCACGGCGTTCTCCTGCGCGGCGCCCTGGCCTATCAGGTCGCCGACGACCACGGGGCCGGTCGCTATTCCGATACGCACGGCCAGCTCGACATCGCAATTAGCGATGGCGTCGCGCGGCAGGGACTGAACCGTCTCCACCACGCCGAGGCCGGCGCGCACCGCCCGCTCGGCGTCGTCCTCGTGCGCGTGGGGATAGCCGAAGTAGGCGAGGATGCCGTCACCCATGTACTTGGCGACGTAGCCGCCGAAGCGCTCGATCTCCGCCGTGACCGCCTCCTGGTAGAGCCGCGTCACCTCCCGCAGGTCTTCGGGGTCCAAGGTCTGCGACAGCTCGGTCGAGCCGACCAGATCGCAGAACATGACGGTTAGCTGACGGCGCTCGGCTTCGCCGACGGCGGGCGTCGCCGCGGGATCCGGCGCTTGGGGCGGCGCCGCGCCCGTCGCACCGCCCGTCGCCGCGCCCGTCGCGCCCGATTGCGATTGCAGTTCGGCGATCGCCTTGAGCAGCTTCTTGCGGGGACCGAGCGGGAGACCGAGCTTCTCCAAGTCGGCGTCGGTCAGCTCCGCCAAGATGGTCTCGTCGATTTCCTCTTGCAGGAAAATCGGCGCAAACTTCCCGAGCCCGAGCGTCTCGAGCCAATCTTCGATCGAGCTCGTCATGGCCATCGGCTGCGGGGATCGATCAAGTCTGTCTCCCCTGGCTTGGCGGACTCCCAACGCTTCGTCATCGACGGCCGGTCGGCGCGCCGAGACCCTATCGAGGATCTGTCGAGTCCCCGTCGAATCGCGACCGAGCCTATCTCAACGACATGGATTTTGCCAGGAACCGGCGGTTGCGGGCGCGGATCGGACCGACGATCATCACGCTTTGGTCTCGTCATATAAGGCGTAGTATCGTCGCGAGACGGCAACGATCCGGACGACTGCGATGTGGCCAAGACACGGTTTCTTCTGGCATGGGGCGGTCGCGGCGTCGGCCCGCGGCCTCGCTCTGGCCGTGCTTTCGATGGCGGTTGCGGCGCCCGCCGGCGCCCTGGAAGATTTCGACAGCCTCATTCTGAGCCAGTTCGAAATCTACGACCCGGACTATCGCATTCATTACGAACGCTACGGCGAGCGCCTCGAGGCGATGTCCCAGGCCATCGCCGCGGCCGAAGCCGACGGCCGGAGCCTTCATTGTTCGCAGCAGATGTATCTCGAGGCGAAGTGGCTGCATCGCTATACCGCCCATTGGGAGCGCCTGGAGGACAAGCTGACGCGCATTGAGCAGAGCCTCGAGGACCACGACCAGGCCTTCGCGGCGGAGCAGTCCCCGGTCGATGGCCACTGGGGCGTGTGCTACGAAGAGTGGTTCATGCGCCTCGGCGCGACGCTGAGCGGTCTGGAGAGCCTGGCGGCGCGCGGCGAGGAGCCGCGCTACGTGCTGCGGTCCACCGGGCGCATGGATACCGGCAAGAAGCTGCTGTCGCGCTTGCAGGATCTTCTGATTTCCGACATTGCGCACGCCGGCGTCGACAACCGGGCCGAGCTGGCCAGCCTGATTACGACGTTCGCCCAGGGCGCGTTCAAGCCGCAACTGCGGGAGCTTCTGGTCGAGAGCACCGATCTGCGCGTCTCGTCGAATCTCGACTCCCTCACCGAGGCCTTTCGCTTCTTCCTCAGCGGCGCGCAAGACCCGACCAGCGGCTATTGGGGCGCCTGGTATATCGTGGAAGGAAAAACCCACAAGAGCCGCGACCTCAGCATGACCTATCACATCATCGCCTACACCAAAGGCCGGGTCGAGCACTGGCCGCAAATCGTCGAAACCACCCAGGCGATCGAGTCCGAGCCCTATCCCTACGGCTGGCGGCACAACGGCCGGTACAACAATCACAATCTTTACGACGTCGCCAAGATCTACAAGTTCGGCTGGCCCTTCATGTCGGAGGCCGAGCGCCGCGAGGTCGCGGCACAGATCCAGGCGATGATCGAATGGTCGCTGGCGAATACCCTGCAGGACGACGGGTCGTTCCGGCACGACCCGACGTTCTCGGATTCTCTGGCGGACGAGTACTACTTCGCGGTCTCGTTCTTCGACGTGGTGGGCTACTGGCAAGCCGGCAAGCGGTTCTGGAGCGAAGCGCCGCCCGACGAGAACGCCCTCGCCATGTGCTGCACGGTGAAGCGGCGGCTCGAGGCGCTCGGTCTCGAGGGCTGGGCGGCTGAGGGCGCCATGAGAAGGCTGGAAAGCAACTGCGGCCGATGCGCGGGCTCGGGCGACTGAGCGAAGGCGGTCGTCGCTGCGCGCGCCGGCGCGCCGATTGCGGCGATGCTTACGACGCCGCGCTGGAGGGCTCGTCGATCGGCCGCTCCGCTGCGCCCAGCGTCGGCGTCGCCTGCGCCTCGCGCGCGATGCGGTAGGCCGGCAAGCGCACCGTCACCGTGGTGCCGGCGCCGACCTCGCTCTGCAGGTCGAGATAGCCGCCGTGCAGTTCGATCAGGCTCTTGGCGAGCGGCAGGCCGAGGCCGGTGCCGTCGTACTTGCGGTTCAGGTCGCTGTCGATCTGGCCGAACTGGGCGAGCGCCTTGGGAATGTCTTCGGCCGCCATGCCGATGCCGGTGTCGATCACCTGGAACACGAACCCGCTGTCCGGCCGGCACCAGGCCTTGAGTGTCACCTGACCGTCGGCCTCGGTGAACTTGACGGCGTTGCTCAGGAGATTGACGAGAATCTGCTTCAGCTTGCGCTCGTCGGCCATCAGCAGGGGCAGGTCGTCGCGCACGTCGAGGACGAGCTGAACCCCGCAGCCGCTCGCGCGCTGGCGCACCAGGCCTTGCACGGAGGCCACCAGATCGGGCACCGAAACGGCTTCCTCGTGCAGCTCGTCCGCGCCGGATTCGACCTTCGAAAGGTCCAGGATGTCGTTGATCAGCGCGAGAAGATGGCTGCCCGCCTGGTAGATGTCGTTGGCGTAGCCGCGGTACTGAGGGCTGCCGACCGGGCCCAGCGTCTCGATCTTCATCATCTCCGAGAAGCCGATGATGGCGTTGAGCGGCGTGCGCAGCTCGTGGCTCATCGCCGCCAGGAACTCGGACTTGCTGCGGTCCGCCGACACCGCGTCGTCGCGCGCCATCCTCAGCTCGGCGGCGATCCGGGCCATCTCCTCGCCTTGTCGGCGCAGGATCGACTGCGCCCGCTCCAGCTCCGCGACCCGTTCCTGCAGGCTGCGCTCGCTGGTTCTCAGCGCGTCTTCCGTGCGCTGCCGCACGGAGACCTCCGATTGCAGGTTGGCGTTGGTGCGTTCCAGCTCGGCGGTCTTCTCCCGGACCCGGCATTCCAGCATGTCGTGCGCCGCCTGGCGCGCCGCCTCGACGTGGCGCCGCTCCATGAGATAGCCCAACTGTCGGCCGTAGCGGTCCAGCAAGGTCTCCTCGCGACGGCGTCTGAGTCGCGGATCAAGCATCGCCGCGCACCGCTAAGACGCGGCTGCGTCGGCCCGTTCTATCGCGTAATGGGTTCATCACTTGCTCAAGCGTGTCGCTCGCCTCGCCAGGCCGCCCAAGGTCGGCGACCGCTTCCGCCCCGCCGACGGGCTCAGGCCCAGAACGCTAAGGCGTTGATCCAATAGTTGACTACGATGTGATTTACAGAAAATTAAGCAGGCTTGGTAAAAAAACCGTGTACGGCCGACGACCGTCGCGCCCGCGATCGGGTCTTTGCCCCATTCGCGCCGTCCTCCCTTAAAAGAAGAAGGCGACCGCCCGCGACCGCCCGCGGTCGCCCGCCAGGTGGCCGCCAGGTGTTGGCCGGAGGGCCGTGTCGTTCACGTCTTGGCGATCATGCCCGGATTCTCGCCTCCTTCTGCGTTTCGCCGTGCTATAGTCCGGGCGCTCGAGTTGAGGCGCTTGTCGCCGGCCGTCCCCGCGCCATGGATCGCAAGCCTTGCTGATAAGCCGCGAGTTTCTCGACGAGTGCCAGCGCCTGTTCGAGCCGGCCATGGGGACGGAGTCGGCGGCCCACCTTCTCTACGCTCTGGTCCGCATGACGCGGCCGCGCACCTGCCTGGAGGTCGGGCTGGGCTACACCACGCCGTTCCTAGCCGCGGCGCTGGCCGACGCGCGCGAGGAGTTCGAGGCCGACCGCGCCTTGCTGGCCGCCCCGGACCAGGGCCAGCCCCGGCTGCAGGTCTTGATTCCGCCCTTCTACCACGAGGCCTACCGGCCGCGACTGATCGCCATCGATGATTTCTCGCTCGCGGACTCCTCCGCGCTTAGGGTGGTCGAGGTCCTGGAGAAGCTCGGCCTGAACGAGACGGTCGATCTGCGCGAGGGCGCCTTCCGCGGCCACTCCGAACAGCTCGCCGCGGCGGACCTGCCGCTCGATTTCGTC
>JAWWCG010000108.1:0-9042 GCA_033720555.1 Kiloniellales bacterium
GCCCCCAGGCCGGCTATATCAAACAGGCCGTGCGCGACAAGCTGATCGAGCACAAGGCCTATATTCGGCGCCACGGCGAGGACATGCCGGAGATTCGCGAGTGGACCTGGCCCGAGGCGGGGAGCTGACGCCTTCGCCCCACGCGCCCTGCCCGCCGAGCCGTCTCCCTTGAGGGCGCGACGGCGGTCCGGCAATTCGGGCGCGCAGGATCGTCAACGCGGCCGGCGGCGCGTGACGAGATAGGCGCAGCGCCGCGCGCCGGCGAGAACGTGATCGGTTCGTTCGACCGACGCCGGCGCCAGCACCGCCCGGAAAATCTCGAGCTCGGAGCGGCACAGCCCCTGGCGGGCCGCGGCGGCCGTCTGTCGAAGCCGTGGATCCCAGGCCGGCGGATCGCCCGCCCCGGGGCCGACCGCCCCATCCCGATCTAAAATTTAATTGAATGATTGATTAAGAAAATCGGAGATGCTAGGGTCTCAAAAAAAGGGGCAGCGCGAACCTCGGCTAGCCCCGCGAGCGACGGGGAGGTCTCAATGCTTCAGCATGCAACGCGGACACGTGCATGAGATGGGTAGCGTCGCGGCACCCATGGCGGCCTCCACGGGGCCTCTCGGTGCGGCAAGCGCGAGCCATGCTCCTTGCATCCCCGGCGCGAAAACACGCAGTCCCAGGGCGATCCGCGCGAGGAAATCCGGCGCGGGGAAGGCCGGCCCAAGGATGATCGGCCCGGGGCAAAGAGTCCCGCTCGTTCGACGCCGCCGAGCGGCCGCGGCGGCGGCCCGGCGCGCCGCCCGGTCGTCGCGATGGACGCGCGCCCGCACCGGCGAGAGAGCGCCGCAGACGCCAGAGACGCCGCAGACGCTAGAGACGTCACAGGCGCCAAACGCTCCCCCGCCACCGGTCCCTCGCCGCGTCGACGCCATCTCATCTTAATCGACCAGTTAACAAGCGAAGCCGCACCTGGCCTGCTGCCCGTCGCCCAGGGCCGCCGACGCGCATGAACGCCAGGGACGTCGAACGAAGCCCGCAGAGAGGGCCGCGCCCGAGCGGCGCGGGGGCTGCGATGAATTCCGAGACCACGCCGGACCATCACTACTCCTGCGCCCCGTCGGGATCGCGCGCCGGGGATGGGTCCGCCGCCGCGGGACAAAGGGGCCGGGCGCTCGAGACGACGCCGCCGATCATCGAGGCCGAAGGAGTCTGCAAGAGCTTCGGCGCCAACCGCGTCCTCGACGAGCTGAGTTTTCACGTCGCGCCCGCCGAGAAGCTCGCCCTGATCGGCCCGAGCGGATCCGGCAAGACCACGATCCTGCGCATTCTCATGACCCTGGAGACGATCGACGAGGGCGTCATCAAGATCGATGGCGAGCCCCTTTGGCACATGGAGAAGAACGGGAAGCTGGTGCCGGCCGACGAGAAGCACCTGCACCACATGCGGACCAAGATCGGCATGGTCTTCCAGCTCTTCAATCTGTTCCCCCACAAAACCGTCATCGAGAACGTCACCTTGGCGCCGGTCCTGACCAAGAAGCTGTCGAAGTCCGACGCCCAAGCGCGCGCGATGGAACTGCTGAGGATGGTCGGCATCGACGACAAGGCGGACCAAAAGCCCTCGCAGCTTTCGGGCGGGCAAAAGCAGCGGGCCGCCATCGCCAGGGCGCTCGCGCTGTAGCCGAAGATCATTCTGTTCGACGAGGTGACATCGGCACTCGACCCGGAACTGGTGGAAGAGGTTCTGAACGTCCTGCGGAAGCTGGGCGAAGAGACCGACATGACCATGTTGCTGGTGACCCATGAGATGGGCTTCGCGCACGACTTCGCCGACCGGGTGCTCTTTTTCGACGGCGGCCGCATCGTCGAACAAGGCCCGCCGGACCAAATCTTCTCGAACCCGCAAGAGGAACGCACGCGGCTCTTCCTGCGGAAGATTCTCGCCGCAGGGCGGGCGATCTGAAGGCCAACCAAAACTGCCATCCATGAACGAAAGGGAGGAAACGATGAGACGACCAATCGAAGCCTTGGGGAAGTTCGCCCTGCCTTCGACGCTTGCTTTAGGGGTGCTCGCGCTCGCCGCGGGCGGCCTCTCGGGCGCCGCCTTTGCGGAAGACACCCTGGAGAGATTGCGCAAGGAAGGCGTCGCCCGCGTCGGGATCGGCAACGAGCCGCCCTATTCCGAGGTGCTGGGCGGCGGAGAGGTGACCGGGGCCGCGCCGGAGGTCACGCGCGCGGTCCTCAACAAACTGGGCGTTCCGAAGATCGAGGCCATAGTCGTCGACTATGGCGCCATGATTCCCGGCCTGCAGGCCGGACGCTTCGACATCGTCGCCGCCGGCCTCTTCATGAAGCCGGAGCGCTGCCAAGGCGCGCTCTTCTCCGAGCCGGACGTTTGCGGGGTGGAGGGCATGCTGGTCAAGAAAGGCAATCCCCTGGGCATCGAGGGCCAGGGCGATATCGCCGCCAATCCGGACTACAAGGTCGGCATGTGCGGCGGCTGCGTCGAGGAGAAGTACGCCGCGGACGCCAACGTGAAACGCGCGCAGATCGTCATCGTCCCCGACGTTCCGTCCGGCCTGAAGATGGTTCAGGACGGCCGGATCGACGCCTACGCGATGCCGGCGCTATCGCTCTTCGACATCGTCAAGAAGACTGGCGCCACCGACGTGGAGGTCGTCGCGCCGGCCAAGAATACGCCGATCGCCTGCGCCGGCGCCGCCTTCAAGAAATCCGACGTCGCGTTCCGCGACGCCTACGACCAGGCCCTGGCGGAGTTGAAGGAGTCGGGCGAGTTCGAGGAGATCCTGGCCGAGTTTGGCTTCACCGCCGAGGCCGCCTACGCCACGACGCGCACGGAGCTGTGCGGCGGCCCGAACGAATAGCGCAACCGAGACGGCGCCGCCCGGCTCGTCTCGATCGCGAGCCGGGCCGGGCGGCGCGCCGACTTCAGGCAGACCAGCACCAAGAGCGCGGCGCGCGTGGCGATGTTCGGCGACACAGAATGGTTGGGCTACCTCCGCCTCATGCTCGAAGGGGCGTGGGTGACGATCGAGCTGACCGTCCTCGGCTGCGCCTTCGCCCTGGTCGGCGCCTTCTTCTTGGGCCTCTGCCGGCTATCGCGCAGGCCCGTCGTCCGGGCGCTGGCGACGATCTATATCGAGTTCTTCAGAGGCAGCTCGATCTTCGTCCAGTTGTTTTGGGCTTATTTCGTGCTGCCGATCGCCGGCGTGCCCTTGGACCCCTTCGCGACCGGGGTGTTGGTCCTCGGGCTGAACGTCAGCGCCTACGGCGCCGAGGTGGTTCGCGGCGCGATCCTCGCGGTGCCGAGGGAGCAACGCGAGGCCTCGATCGCGGTCAACCTGACGCCCTATCAAACGATGCGCCACGTCATCCTGCCCCAGGCCGTCGTCATCATGCTGCCGACCTTCGGCAACAACGCGATCGAGCTGTTGAAGGCGACCGCCGTCGTCTCCCTGATATCGCTCGCCGACCTGACGTTCCAGACCCAGGTCGTGCGGCTTCAGACCGGATACACGGCCCTGCCGTTCATCGGCGCGCTGCTCATCTACTTCGCGATCTCCCTGGTGATCACCCATAGCGTCCGCCGGATCGAAAGCCGCATGTCGGCGGGCCTCGACGTGACGAAAGCCTAGGCGGGGCGACATGGAGTGGGATTGGGAATTCATCGCCAAGATCCTGCCGGACCTGGTCCGGGGCGTCCTGGTGACGATTCAGGCGACGATTCTCGGCTCGATCCTGGCGGCGCTCGTCGGGCTTCTGATCGCCATCGCCCGGCGATCGTCCAACAAGTGGCTGTCACGTCCGGTCGGCGGATTCGCTACCTTCGTTCGAGGCACGCCGCTGCTGGTTCAGCTTTATTTCCTGTTCTATGTCCTACCCGACGTCGGCATTCTGCTGTCCCCGCTGGCGGCCGGCGTGATCGGCATCGGCCTGCACTACAGCGCCTATACCGCCGAGGTCTACCGCGCCGGGATCGACAACATCTCGAAGGGGCAATGGGAGGCGGCCAAGGTGTGCAATCTGTCGATGTCGCAGACCTGGCGCCACGTGATCATACCGCAAGCCATTCCGCCCATGATCCCGGCGCTCGCCAATTACCTGATCATGATGTTCAAGGAGACCCCCCTGCTCTCGGCGATCACCGTCCTCGAGCTCATGACCGTGGCGCGCGGCGTGGCCAACTCCTACTACCGCTACTTCGAGCCGATGACCCTGGTCGGCGTGTTTTTCCTGCTGATCAGCGTGCCGGCCGTCATCGCCCTTCGCGCGATAGAGAACAAGTACGCCCTCAGGGATTGAACGGCGACCCGGCTTGCTCGCCACCGCGACACGCGCCGGCGGCCGATCTGCCGTCAACGATCTTTGGTCAGAGGGCATGGTGTGCTAGGTCAGGAGAGGACGCCGCCACGCCGCGGGCGGCACCGCATTTTCCATCACGCTCAAGGAGGACACTCCCCGTGTCAAATATCGGATTCATCGGGCTCGGCATCATGGGCCGGCCCATGGCCGGGCATCTTATCGCCGCCGGCCACAGCCTCTTCCTCAACAGCCGCTCGGGCGTGCCCCAGGAGCTGGTCGACCAGGGTGGGACTCCCTGCGCCTCGGCCAAGGAGGTGGCCGAGAAGGCGGAGATCATCATCCTCATGGTGCCGGACACGCCGGACGTCGAGAAAGTGCTGTTCGGCGCCGACGGCGTCGGCGAGGGCGTCGCGGCCGGCAAGCTGGTCATCGACATGAGCTCGATCTCGCCGATCGAGACCAAGGCCTACGCGGCGCGCCTGGCCGAGCTCGGCTGCGACTTCGTCGACGCCCCGGTCTCCGGCGGCGAGGTCGGCGCCAAGGGCGGCACGCTCACCATCATGGCCGGCGGCAGCGAGGAGGCCTTCGCCCGGGCCCTGCCGCTGTTCGAGGTCATGGGCAAGAACATCACCCGCGTCGGCGGCGTCGGCGACGGCCAGACCTGCAAGGTCGCCAACCAGATCATCGTCGCCCTCAACATCGAGGCCTGCGCCGAGGCGCTGGTGTTCGCCGCCAAGGCCGGCGCCGACCCGGCCAAGGTGCGCGAGGCGCTGATGGGCGGCTTCGCCTCGTCCAAGATCCTCGAGGTGCACGCCGAGCGCATGATCAAGCGCACCTTCGCCCCCGGCTTCCGCATCGAGCTGCACCAGAAGGATCTGGGCCTGGCATTGAGCGGCGCCCGCGCCCTCGGCCTTTCCCTGCCCAACACGGCGACCGCCCAGGAGCTGTTCAACGCCTGCGCCGCCAACGGCGGGGCCGGCTGGGACCACTCCGGCATGGTCAAGGCGCTGGAGCTCATGGCCGACCACAAGGTCGCCGAGGACTAGGGTCGATCGACGACGGCATCAAGGACGGGGGCGCTCGGCGCGTGGCGGTTCCTGCTATCGCGGCGCCCTCGTCTGGGTCCTCGTGGCCGCCCTCATTCGCCTCCTAGCCCGCGCCATAGCGCGCCAGATAGGCGCGCCGCGCCGCCTCGAAGCAGTCCATCGGCGCGCGCACGATGCCGGCGCCGATCTGTCCGCCGTCCCTTCCGGCGATGCCGATGTCCATCACCGGGCGTATGCCGGTTTCGGCCACCCGGAAGATGTCGATCCCCGTCGGCGTGCCGCGGTAGCCGAGAAACGGGATCCGATAGTGCGGATTCTCGCCGACGACGATCTTGTAGAGTTCACGGTTGCGCGCGACCATCGCCTCGGCGGACCCGCCCTGATAGGCCTGCAGCGGAAAGGCGGCGGCTTGGGCAAAGCCGCCGAGACCGACCGTCTCGGTGATCGTGCTTTCGCCGCCCATCCAGGCGATCTCGTCCTCGCCATGGCCATCGAACAGCTTGGCCTCGACCGTGGCATGGGGGCCGGTGAACCATTGGTCGCCCAGGCCGCTCACGCGGACTGCGAAGTTGCGACAGTTGAACGCCATGGCGCTGACCATGCTGGCGCCCTCGACGCCGTGGCCGGCGTCCGCCGTCGCCTTGGCCGCGGCCATGGACAGGCGCAGAAAGAAGTAGTGATCCTCGGTGATCGCGGCGATGGCTTTCTGCACCGCGTCGCGCGCAGTCGTCGCCATGTCGATGTATTGCGGCACCAGCTCGCGCATGAACAGCAAAGCCGCGGCGGTGTTGCGGCTATGCAGTTCGTCGCTCATGTGGAGCGCCCTGGTCATGATCGCCTTGAGCGGGACGCCGCCGATGCCCCGCACGGCTTCGCCGATCACCGGCGCAACGACCTCGTTCACGAACAGCAGCCGCTCGCGCACCCCCTCGTCGTAGACGCCGTAGTTGAGCCGTCGCGGGTCGGTGCCCTCGTACATGTTGCAGAAGGCGACGTTGCCGCCGGCCGTGTTCTCGACGACGAAGACCGGCATCGACGCGGTGTAGATCCCGGCCAGAGACCCGACGCAGGCGTAATCCTGACATCCGGCCACCTGGATCTCGCCCGCGGTGAGCTTCGCATCGGCCTCGGCGCGGGTCTCGGCCAAGCCTTCGAACAAGGCGCCGCCGATGATCGCCTCGCGCTGACCGCCGACGTAGTCCGACCACGCCATCGCCGGTCCCGACGTCAAGATGACCTCGCGACGCAGACCCGGCACGACGTCGATGGCCGGGCGCAGGTCGCGCAGGACGGGCGTGGCCGCGCAGAGTCGCGCGAAGGCCGCCGCGTTGGCGGCTTGCCGCCGCTCGCTGCCGTCCGCCATGCCCGCCTCCGATTTTATTAGTTGATCGCTCAATTAATTTACCGAACAATGGCAGACGCGGGCCGTGATGTTCAAGAGCTATCTTGCATGGCGCCTGATGGGACCTGGGCGGGCGGGCCGCGGCGGCACGGCGCCGGGGCGCTGCGCCTGCCGGGCCGGCGGCGGCGAGTTTGACGAGAGTCGGTGAGGCTATGTACCATGATAACGCTCAATGCGGCGAGAAAGGCCTAGCTCAGCATGGGTAAGCAGGTTCGCACGCGAGACACCGCGCGCCAGCGTCGCGCGACCAAGCAGACACCGAGGAAAACTCAGAACGACCGCGCCGAGGAGCTGTCGCGGGTCGCCCTCGACCTCTTCGCCGAGCGCAATTTCGCTTCGGTCACCATCAAGGACATCGCGCGGGAAACCGGCGTCAACGCCGCGCTGATCTATTACTACTTCGAGAGCAAGGAGGATCTCTTCCGGGCGGTCATCGAACACGCGGTCGATCAGGCCTTCGAGAATGTCCGCATGCTCCGGGAGCGACACCAGAGCCCCTTGGACATCATCGACGACTGGCTGAACAACCACGTGCAGCTTTTCGAGCCGATCCACAAGCTGGTCAAGATCAGCCTCGACTACTCCGGCGCCCAGACGCGCGTGCCCTCGATCGACCGATCGATCCGCCAGTTCTACGACGAAGAGGCGCGCATGTTGTCCAACTGCATTCGCCAGGGCGTCGCCGAAGGCACGTTCTCGCCGGTCGACCCGGAGGAATTGGCGCTGTTCATCTCGACCTACCTGGACGGCCTCATGGTGCGTTCGGTCATCCTGCCCGACGTCGATCTCGCGCAATACATCAACTACCTGCGCCAGCACATTTGGGGGATGCTCGGCGTCGCCGGCGAGACCCGGCGCAAATCGTCCGCCCGCCCCTCGGTTCCCGTCACCGCCTAAGGCCGATCGGGCCGCCGTCCCGCCGGCTCGGCCGGGCCCCAGATCGGTCAAGCTATATTTTGATTGATCGATTAATTAGTTTCTTGCTAAGCTGCGGGCTTCGGGATTGGCATGATCGGGGCGCCGCAAGCGGCCGGTTGCCGCGTCAGGCGCGCCAATCCAACCAATAAGAACCGGGACAGGGGAAAGCCTCCGCGATCTTGCCGATATCTCGTGCCGTGGTGACAGGCAGGCTCCAATCTCGAGCGCCGCGGCCATCCTCGGCGCTCGCTGTCGGCTCTATGCGCCGGCTCTATGCGAAGGATAGACAATGGCACCAAGAATCGAGTCTGGGGTGAGACGGGACATCGCGAGCGCGGAAACAAAGGCGGACACAAGCGCGGACATCGCCGCCATCGCCAAGGGTCTCGAAGAACGGGGCGTGAAGTATTGCTTCTCGGCCTACGTCGACGCCCACGGCGTGACCAAGGGCAAGGCCGTGCCGATCGATCACTTCGAGCGCATGATGCGCGGCTCCGAGCTCTTCACGGGCGCGGCCGTCGAGGGCCTGGGACAAGGCCCCCACGACGACGAGCTGTCGGTCCATCCCGAGCCCGGCGCCATCGTGCAACTGCCCTGGCGCCCGGAGATCGCCTGGGCGCCCGGCTTCCTGAGGTACCACAACGAGCCTTGGCCCATGTGCTCGCGCACCGTGCTGCAGCGCCAGATCGACCGCGCCGCCGCGCTCGGCCTGCAGTTCAATCTCGGGATCGAGTGCGAAGTCTACATCGTGCGCCGCAACGGCACGCGAATCGAACCGAACAATCCCAAGGACGATATCGCCAAGGCCGCCTACGACGTCCAACTGACGCTGGAGAACTACGACTTCCTGGACGAATGCGTGAGCGCCATGAACGCGCTGGGCTGGGAGGTGCACTCCTTCGACCATGAAGACGCGAACGGCCAGTTCGAGTTCGACTTCGCCTACGCGGATGTCATGACCATGGCCGACCGCTTCGTCCTATGGCGCCTGATGATGAAGGAAATCGCCCGCAAATACGGCTGGGAGGCGACCTTCATGCCGAAGCCCTACGCCGATCGAACCGGCAGCGGGGCCCACTTCAACATGTCGCTGTCCGACGTCGAGACCGGCCGCAACGTCAGCGGAGACGCCAGCGATCCGCGCGGCTGCGGGCTTTCCAAGGTCGCCTACCAATTCCTCGGCGGCGTCAGGAAGCACGCCGCCGCCATCGTCGCGGTGACCTGTCCGACGGTGAACTCCTACAAGCGCCTCATCAAGACCGGCTCCATGACCGGCTACACCTGGGCGCCGGTCTTCGTCTCCTACGGCGGCAACAACCGCACGCATATGCTGCGGGTGCCCAAGCTGCGCCCGGAGATCGA
>JAWWCG010000109.1:0-8977 GCA_033720555.1 Kiloniellales bacterium
ATAATAGGGCTTCCCGCTGAAATCGCGCGTGTCAGGAAGCGAGGGCTCGCGCCATGCATCCGCCAAGACGCTCCGTCTTGCTGGCTGTCGTCGGCGGCATGATTGCCGCCGCCTACCTCCACAGCCAAGGCGTGGTGGACCTGAGTCTCGGATTCCCGCGCGGCAGCCCCCTCGAAGGCGCCGCCATGGCGATCATCGGCGCGCTCGCGGGCTACGCGGTGCTGCTGGTTTTCCGGCTCGTTCGAGGCGTTGGCAAGGATCGGGAGGAATAGCCCCTCAGGTAACCCCTCAGGGAGCCGCACAAACCCTCGATTGTCCGCCGGCGCCATGATCTGCTCAAAGTTGAGGCGACAAGCTTCGCCGAGCGCCTTATACTAGAAGTCTGACAGTGATCGCAGCGCGGCCTTGCCGCCCGCCTTAGCCGGCGTACCTGCGTCACATTCGGCGCCAAGGTCGCATGAATCGGCGATTCAGGAGGGACGACCATGGCCAATGAAAAGTCCATTTCCGGTGCGGGCGTCTATCGCTCCGCTCAACCGACGATTCACGATATCGGCGCGACCGACCTTTTGGATGCCTTGGCGAAGGGCATTCATGACTTCAAGGCCATGCCGACCCACCTCGTGCATTTCTGTTGGATCTATCCCGTCGTCATCTTGATCGGCGCCCGCTCCTACGCCGGCGGCGGCGTCCTGCCGCTCGCCTTCCCGCTGCTCGCCGGCTACACCCTGATCGGTCCGCTGGTGGCGACCGGCATGTACGAGCTCAGCCGGCGCCGGGAGCTGGGCATGGACATCTCCCGATGGCACGCCTTCGAGGTCGTGCGATCCCCGTCCATCGGCTCGATCGCGGTGCTCGGCATTCTGCTGATGGCCATCTACTTCGCATGGCTGTTGGCGGCCGGCGCGATCTATCACATGTATTTCGGCGAGCAGGAGCCGGCCTCCGTCCTCGGCTTCATCGACGAGGTCTTAACCACCTCGGCGGGCTGGGGCATGATCATCGTGGGCTGCGGCGTGGGGTTCATCTTCGCCGCCGTGGTGTTCGCCTTGAGCGTGATGTCCTTTCCCATGCTGCTGGACCGGGACGTGGGAGCGATGACGGCGATCACGACCTCGGTGCGCGCCGTGATGAAAAATCCCCTCACCATGTCCATGTGGGCCTTCCTCGTCGCGATCTCCCTGTTGCTCGGCTCGATTCCGCTGTTCGTCGGACTCGCGATCGTCATGCCGGTCCTCGGACACGCGACCTGGCACCTCTATCGCAAGACCGTCGAGCCTTGATTCGCTCCGGCCCGTCCTCTCGCCGCTAGGCCGGGCGTCGGCTGGACAAGCGCACGGCCGCCCCGCGGAGGCGACTGAGGAGGTGAGTGAGGAGGCGGCTGACGCCTCGGGCGGTCGCCCGTCTCGCGCTTGCCGGGCCGGGCGCTTCTTACGAGCCGCCGATGAAGAAGAAGTTCCGCGTGGCGTAGGTGTGTTCCGATTCGAGCGCCATGATGGCGACGAACACCAGCACCAGCAGGGGCGGAACGATGATGGCGTAGAGCAGCGCCAGCCGCTCCCACAACATGTGCATGAAGACGGCCACGATGAGCCCGGCCTTCAGCATCATGAATATCAGGATCAGCGACCACCTGAGGGCGCCCTCGAGGTGAAAGTAGTCGACGGCATAGGAGCCGGCGCTGAGGACGAAGAGCCAGGCCCAGATCTTGAAGTAGATGCCGAGCGGATGTTGCTGGCCCTCGACGTGCGTTTGCGCGGGCGCCACTGCTTGTGCTTCTGCCTGTGCCATCAGTTCGTCCTACCAGAGATAGAAGAATGCGAAGATGAAGACCCACACCAGGTCGACGAAGTGCCAATAGAGGCCCATGGTCTCGACGATCTCGTAGCGGCCCTTGCGGCTGGTGAAGAAGCCGCGCTTCTCGATGTCGAAGTCGCCCCGCCAGACCTTGCGGGCAATCAGCAGCAGGAACAGCACCCCCACCGACACGTGGAAGCCGTGGAAGCCGGTGATCATGAAGAAGCTCGAGCCGAACTGGGCCGCGCCCATGGGATTGCCCCAGGGGCGCACGCCCTCGTCGACGATCAGCTTGGTCCACTCGAAGGCCTGCATGCCGACGAAGGTGGCGCCGAAGAGCGCCGTGAGGATCAGGAAGATGACGGTCTTGGCGCGGTCCTTGCGATAGCCGTAGTTGACCGCCAGGACCATGGTGCCGCTCGAGGTGATCAGGATGAAGGTCATGATGGTGATCAGGATGAGCGGAATCGGCTCGCCGCCGAACGACAGGGCGAAGACCTCGCTGGGATTCGGCCACGGCACCGTGGTCGACATGCGCACCGTCATGTAGGACAGCAGGAAGCAGCCGAAGATGAAGGTGTCGCTGAGCAGGAAGATCCACATCATCGCCTTGCCCCAGGGGACATTCTTGAATGCCCTCTGGTCGGAAGACCAATCGGCGACGAAGCCAGACATGTCGTTGGGTCGGGTAAGGCTATTGCCCGTATCGGTCAGCGCGGAACCTGCCATATCTCCGTAGTCCCCGTCAGCTAAACAGCAAGAGCACGAACAAGACCAGCCAGACCACCAGCAGGAAGTGCCAGTAGACGGCGCACAGCTCCACGCTCAAGCGGACCCGGGCGAGGGCCTCGCCCCGCCACACCTTGGCGACGGTGCGCCCCCAAGCCACCAGGCCGCCCAGCAAGTGGAGCCCGTGCGCGGCCGTCACCAGATAGAAGAACGCGTTGGCTGGATTCGATTCGGCGTAATAGCCGAGAGCGATCATCTGCCGCCACGCCCAATACTGGCCGAGCAGGAAGGCGATCGCCGATCCGCCGCCGGCCAGCAGCCCCGTCTTGACGCCCTCGAGCGATCCTCGCCGCACGTTGATGCAGGCCCAGTGCCAGGCGAGGCTGCTGAACACCAGGATCAGCGTGTTGAGCCACAGCAGCAGCGGTTCGGGAAACGGCCGCCAGTCCCGCAGCACCATGCGGTCGCCGTAGGCCACGACGATGAGCGAGAACAGCACCGTGACGACAGCCAGCACGAGCCGCAGGCCGACCGTCGGCGCCGGCAGGGAAAAGGCGCTGCCCGGGGGCAGGCTCGCCGGACGGCCCTGGCCGGCGTGCCAGGGCTTTTCGAAGAGCTGTCGCAGCAGGCTCACGGCCGGCCGTCCCGCCGCCGCGCCGTCGCGTCGCGCGGCCACGCCGCCGACCCCGCGAACGCACTGGAACCGACCATGGGGCGCCCTACTCGGCCGGCTGGACGGCGCCGGCAGGCACGCCCTGGCGGCCGTCCTCAGTTGCGACTTCTTCCGGGGGAACGTTCTGCGGAATGAAGTCCTCCTTGGCGCCCGGCACGCTGTAGTCGTAGGCCCAGCGATAGACCACCGGCAGGGCCGGCCCCCAGTTGCCGTGGCCCGGCGGCGTCTCGGGGGTCTGCCATTCCAGCGTCGTCGCCCGCCAGGGATTGCTGTCGGCCTGTTTGCCCTTGTAGGCGCTCCAGATCATGTTGAAGAGGAAGATGACCTGGGCGAGGCCCACGATCAAAGCCACGACGCTGACGAACTCGTTCAGCGTGTGCGCCGAGTCCGGAATGTAGCTGGTGTCGCCCATTTCGTAGTAGCGCCGCGGCACGCCCAAGAGGCCGAGATAGTGCAGCGGCAGGAAGATCGAATAGGCGCCGATGAAGGTGACCCAGAAGTGCACCTGCCCCAGGGTCTCGTTGAACATGCGCCCGGTGATCTTCGGGTACCAGTGATAGATCGCCCCGAAAATGACGAGAATCGGCGCCACCCCCATGACCATGTGGAAGTGGGCGACCACGAACATGGTGTCGGAGAGCGGCACGTCGACCACCGCGTTGCCGAGGAACAGGCCGGTGATGCCGCCGTTGACGAAGGTGACGATGAAGCCGATGGCGAACAGCATGGGGACCGTCAGATGGATGTTGCCCCGCCACAGCGTCAGGATCCAATTGTAGACCTTGAGGGCGGTGGGCACCGCGATCACCAGCGTGGTGGTGGCGAAGAAGAACCCGAAATAAGGGTTCATGCCGCTGACGTACATGTGGTGCGCCCAGACGACGAAGCTCAGGCCGCCGATGATCACGATGGCCCACACCATCATGCGGTAGCCGAAGATGTTCCGCCGCGCATGGGTCGCCAGCAGGTCGGAGACGATGCCGAAGCCGGGCAGCGCGACGATGTAGACCTCGGGATGGCCGAAGAACCAGAAGAGGTGCTGGAACAGCAGCGGGCTGCCGCCGTCGTAGTCGAGCTGCTCGCCGAGCTCGACGATGGTCGGCATGAAGAAGCTGGTGCCGAGCAGCCGGTCCAGGGTCATCATCACGGCGCCGACGAAGAGCGCCGGAAAGGCCAGCAGCGCCAGGATGGTGGCCACGAAGATTCCCCAGACCGTCAAGGGCATGCGCATCAGCGACATGCCCCGCGTGCGGGCCTGCAACACCGTCACCACGTAGTTCAAACCGCCCATGGTGAAGCCGACGATGAACAAGGCGAGCGAGATCAGCATCAGGACGATGCCGCCGCCCGATCCGGGGGTGCCGGAGAGGATGGCCTGCGGCGGGTAGAGGGTCCAGCCGGCGCCGGTCGGCCCGCCGGGCACGAACAGGCTCGCCACCAGGACCAGCACGGCAAGCAGGTAGATCCAATAGCTCAGCATGTTGACGTAGGGGAACACCATGTCGCGCGCGCCGACCATCAGCGGAATGAGGTAGTTGCCGAAGCCGCCGAGGAACAGCGCGGTCAGCAGGTAGATCACCATGATCATGCCGTGCATGGTGATGAACTGGTAATAGGCCTCGGCGCTGATGAAGGAGAAGGTGTCCGGAAAGCCGAGCTGCAGGCGCATCAGCCACGACAGCACCAGCGCGACCAGCCCGATGGCGATCGCCGTGAAGGAATACTGGATGGCGATGACCTTGGCGTCCTGACTGAAAACGTACTTCGTTATGAAGCTTCTCGGATGGTAGAGATCCACTTCCGCCACTTCAGCAGGCGCGACGTCCTGAGCTGCGGTGGGTATGAAATAGGCCATCACTTCATCCTTTTTATCGCGTGTTTCCGCGGCGCTTTCGGCCTCACTCTTGCCCAGTATCTCGCCCGGTCACTCGCCCGGTCTCTGGTCCGGTCGATCCGCTTGCCGGGATCGCCGCCTGGTCCTCGTTGAGGACCAGTTCGGTCTCCTCCTCCGGATCCCTTCCGGCGGCGGCCATGGCTTCGGCGAAGGTGGGAAACTCCTGCAGCCACGCCTGATAGTCGGCCTCGTCCTCGACCACGACCGAGCCGCGCATGGCGTGGTGGCCGACGCCGCACAGCTCGAAACAGAGCACATCGAAGCTGCCGACCTTGGTCGGCGTCACCCAGAAGTAGGTGACCGCGCCGGGAACCAGGTCCATCTTGGCCCGGAACTGCGGCACGTAGAAGTCGTGCAGGACGTCGATCGAGCGCAGCAGCATCTTGACCGGCCGATCGATCGGCAGGTGCAGCTCGTCGCTTTCGATCAGGACGTCGTCCTGGCCGTTGGGATCGTCGGGATTGATGCCGTAGGGATTGTCGAAGTCGATGAGACGGCTGTCGGTCGTGCCCAAGACCCCGTCGGCGCCGGGCAGGCGATAGGTCCACTGCCACTGCTGGCCCAGCACCTCGACATCGGTCGCATCGTCGGGCACCGCGACGAACTGGTTCCAAACGAACAGACCGGGCGTCAGCATGCCGGCGACCCCGACCGTCGTCAGGCCGGTCAGCCACCACTCCAGCTTCTTGTTTTCCGGCTCATAATCCGCGCGCTGCCCGTCCCGACGGCGGTAGCGGAACAGGCAATAGACCATGAAGAAGATGACGGCGAGAAATACGACACCGGTGATCCAGAAGGTCACGATGATCGTATCGTCCACGTAACCCCAATTGGAGGCGATGGGTGTCCACCACCACGGGCTCCAAAAGTGGAACACGACGGTGCCGACGGCGACCAACAGTAAGATTAGCGCTACAACCATCCGCAGTTATCCTCCGCTTCGGAATGGACTACACGGACTGACGCAGCAAAAAGTCGGGCGATTGTAACGAGTGATCGGCGTTCGATCTAGCCTTAAGCTTGTGGGTCTTTTCCATTTTTTGTTGCGCGCACGCCGACTCTCGCCGCGCCGTCGTCAACGCGACTTTTGCCCGCGCCTCGCCCCAGAAAAGACCAATCTTATTGCACAGCCGAAACCAGGAAACCCTTTGCCGGGCGGCGGGCCGTGGCGCGTCGTCTCGCGCGGATGTTGCAGTGCGGCAAGCGGCGGCGGGATAGGGGCCGCGCGCTAAAAGAGGCTGGTGACGTCCGCGCAAGAGGTCGGCAAGGCGAAGACGACCCCCTTCAGCGCGCTGGCCGAAATGCCGCGACGCGTGGCCATGGCGAACAGATGGATCACGTCCTCGCCCCGGCGATCTCGATCTCATGGCACGCGTGCGCCGCCGCGCGCGATCCGCGCGCCTCGGCCAGCGGAGCCGACGCGACGGCCGCTTCACCGGCGGTGTTCGGACCCCCGTCGCACGAAACGACGCGGCACGGCGCGGGTGCCGGTGCCGAAGGGCGGCGCGAACTCCCGCCGCGGGTCGCGCCAGGAGGGCGCGGGCGGCGCCTCAGGCGGCCCGCGTCGTCCCGCCGGAGCGCGCGCGCAGGCGCTTGGCCGCCTCTTCGAAGGCCGCGCGCACCGACTGGTCGCTGAGGCCGTCGCGCTCCATCAGGATCCGGACGATGGGATCGGCCAGCATTTCCTCCAGGCTTGGCTCGTCGCGAATCCAACGCTCATCAGACTGCATGGTCGCCCCCAACAAACGGTCGACTCTGTGGACACTGCTTGACCGCAGGCTATAGGGAGAAACTGTGTCAAATTGACGGCAGGCTGACCGCGCCCGAGCGAATTCACGCGAAACGGCCGCCGCGCCGCGGCCGGGAATTCCCGCTGGCGGCGGCTGCGGCGGTGTGACAAAGTGGCGCCGGCCCATGACGACCGCCCCCATGACCCGCGAGGAGATTGCCGAAGCCGCCCGCTGGCTGGTGGCGGCGCGCGCCGACGGCCGCCTGGCGAGCGGCTGCCCGCTGGCCGATCGTCTGGACGGCGAAGAGGCCGGCTACGCTGTGCAGGCGGCCGGCCAGGAGCTGCTGACCAGCGAGGGATTCGGCCGCCTGGTGGGCTACAAGATCGGCTGCACCAACCAAGCCGTCCAGGACCAGCTCGGCGTGGCGGGGCCGGCCTACAGCGGGATCCTGGCGGCCAACCTCCATTGGGACCAGGCCGAGATCGCGCGGGCCGAGTTGCAGCGCCCGGGGATCGAGTGCGAAATCGCGTTTTGGGTCAATCGCGCCCCCGAGCCGGCCGGCGCGCCCTACGACCGGGAGACCATCCGGCCCTGCGTCGCCGCGTGTTGCGCGGCCCTGGAGTTGGTCGATAACCGCTACGGCGATCCCCGCGCCACGCCCTTCGGCCTGATGATCGCCGACGACTTCTTCCACGCGGCCGCCGTCGTCGGCCCGACGGTCTCGGCCTGGCGGGATTTGGACCTCGCCGCGCTCGGCGGGGCCACCATGATCGACGGCGCGGCGGCCGGCACCGGGCGCGGCGCCAACGTGCTGGGCCACCCGTTGGAGGCCATGGCCTGGCTCGCCAACCGGCTGATCGCGCAGGACAAGTCCTTGCACGGCGGCCAGGTGGTGCTGACCGGCACCCTGGTCGACCCGGCCTGGCTGGCGCCAGGGGTCTCGCAGGCGACGATCGAAATCGAGCGGCTGGGCCGGGCCTCGGTGCGCTTGGTATGACGCACCGACAGTGTCCGGCGCGGTCTCCGGCGCTTTCTCCGACGCTTACTCCGGGGTTTCCTCCGGCCCGCCCATCCCGACCATGAAACAGAGCGCCCCCGCGGCCGAGCGCAACCGCCGGCCGATTCTCGAGGTGCTGTCGCCGCTGCTGCCGGCGCGCGGGCGGATCCTCGAGGTGGCGAGCGGCCCGGGCGTCCATGTCGTGTGCTTCGCCGCGGCCCATCCGGGCCTGCAGTGGCAGCCGAGCGACCCGGACCCGGCGGCCCGCGCCAGCATCGCCGCGTGGATCGCCGACTCCGGCCTCGCCAACGTCGCCGCACCGCTCGACCTGGACATGACCCGCCCGGACTGGGCCGCGCGCGCCGGCGGCGCGGCGAGCTACCGCGGCGTGGTGACGATCAACCTGCTGCACATCGCGCCCTGGGCGGCCTGCGAGGGGCTGATGGGCGGCGCCGCGGGGCTGCTCGCGCCGGGCGGATTCCTGTTCGTCTACGGGCCCTTCATGCGCGACGGCCGGCACAATTCCGAGGGCAACCGGCAGTTCGACCAGGCGCTGCGAGCGCGGGACCCGGCCCTCGGCCTGCGCGACGTGAACGACGTGGCGGACTGCGCCGCGCGCCACGGCCTCGCGCTCGAAGCCGTCGTCGAGATGCCGGCCAACAACCGCTCCCTGGTGTTTCGCCTGGACCCGCAGCGCGGCGCTTTTTAGGCCCGGCGGGCCTCAGTGCGCCACCCGCGGCTCGATCGGCGTGATCGGCACGAGGCCGAGGCGCTGCTCCACGAGCCGCGCGCCGGCCAGCACGGCCGCCTCGCCGCGCGGCGGGCCGACGATCTGCAGGCCGACCGGCAGGCGGCCCTCGCGGGTGAAGCCGCAGGGGATCGAGATCGCCGGGCAGCCCGTCAGGGTGATGGCGTAGGCGATCGCCAGCCAGTCGATGTAGGTCTCGAAGGCGTGGCCGTCGCAGGCCGTCGGGTAGCGCTGCTCCACCGCGAAGGGCGGCACGATGGTGGCGGGGGTCAGCAGCAGGTCGAAGTCCTCGAAGAAGGCGGCGGCGCGATGAACCAGGCGGCCGCGCTGGCGCTCCGCCTCGGCGATCTCCGCCCCGCCGAGGGCCAGGCCCTCCTCGACGTTCCAGATCACCTCCGGCTTGAGTTTG
>JAWWCG010000110.1:0-8960 GCA_033720555.1 Kiloniellales bacterium
AGCGCCAACCGCATGCCAAGGGCGGTGGCGCGTTCGGCCATTTCGAGGTGACGCAGGACGTCAGCCAATACACCAAGGCCGCGGTCTTTCAACCGGGCGCCAAGACGGACATGCTGGTGCGCTTCTCGACCGTCGCCGGCGAGCGCGGCAGTCCCGACACCTGGCGCGACCCCCGCGGATTCGCGCTCAAGTTCTACACCAGCCAGGGCAACTACGACATGGTCGGGAACAACACGCCGGTGTTCTTCCTGCGCGATCCGATGAAGTTCCAGCACTTCATCCGCTCCCAGAAGCGCCGCGCCGACACCAACCTGCGCGACCATGACATGCAGTGGGATTTCTGGACGCTGTCTCCCGAATCCGCCCACCAGGTGACCTGGCTGATGGGCGATCGCGGCATCCCCAAGTCGTGGCGGCACATGAACGGCTATTCCAGCCACACCTACATGTGGGTCAACGCGGAAGGCGAGAAGTTCTGGGTCAAGTACCACTTCAAGACCGATCAGGGCATCGACTACCTCACCCAGGAGGAGGCGGACCGGCTGGCCGGCGTCGATGGCGACTACCACACCCGCGACCTCTACGACGCCATCGAGCGCGGCGACAATCCGAGCTGGACGCTCCACATGCAGATCATGCCGTTCGACGAGGCCCAGACCTATCGCTTCAACCCCTTCGACCTCACCAAGGTTTGGCCCCATGGCGACTATCCGCTGATCGAGGTCGGGCGGATGACGCTGGACCGCAATCCGACCGACTACCACACCGAGATCGAGCAGGCGGCCTTCGAGCCCAACAACCTCGTGCCGGGGATCGGGCCCAGCCCGGACAAGATGCTGCTGGCCCGGCTGTTCTCCTATGCCGACGCGCACCGGGCCCGCATGGGCGTGAACTACAAGCAGATCCCGGTCAATCGCCCGAAGGCGCCGGTGCACAGCTACAGCAAGGACGGCGCGATGCGCGTCGAGAACGTGTCCGACCCGGTCTACGCGCCAAATTCCAAGGGCGGGCCGCAGGCCGATCCGACCAGCTATCCACACGTCGAGGTCTGGGAAGCGAGCGGAGAGTTCGTTCATGCCGCTTACACCAAGCGCGAGGACGACGACGACTTCGGCCAGGCCGGCACCTTGGTGCGCCAGGTGATGGACGACGCCCAACGCGACCGGCTGGTCTTGAACGTCGTCGGGCATCTCGAGGACGGCGTGAGCGAACCGGTCCTGGAGCGCGCGTTCGAGTATTGGCGGAACATCGACCAAGCGATCGGCGAGCGCATCGCCGAGGGAGTCACGAAAAAACGCGTTGCCGCGGAATAGCGCGTCGACGGCTGGGCGCCGATCGCGGGCGATCTCTCGCCGTCGGCAAACCTGAAACACCTAGGAGGCCCCGCGCGCCCGGGGCCTTTTCCTTTGGCCCGCTACGTTGGATCTGCCGCGCCGCGGCGCGGACCGCCCGGCCAGCGACCGGGGCGCCGGACGCTGCCGTCACTCGCTCGGAAAGCCGCGCTTCCGCCAGGCGGCGAAACCGCCGAGGACGTTGTAGACCTCGTCCCGCCCCTCGGCCTTCAGCAGGCTCGCCGCCACCGACGAACGGTAGCCGCTGCCGCAGTAGACCGCCACCGGCCGGTCCTTCGGCAGCTCGTCATGCCGGTCGATCAGCTCGCCGCCCGGGATGTGCCGGGCGCGCGGCACGTGGCCGCCCTGCCATTCCGCAGGCTGCCTGACATCGAGGATCACGAGCTTCTCGTCTTTCTCCTGCCGCTCCCGGAGATCGCCGACGGTCCATTGCGCAATGAAGTCGATCTCCCGGCCCGCCACGCGCCAGGCCATCATGCCGCCGGCAAGCCACCCCTGGGGAACGTCATAGCCGATGCGCAGGAGGTGCCAGGTCACCTCCAGCAGATCCTCGGGGCGATCCAGCACACGCAGCAAGGGACGATCGGCCGGCAGCACCGACCCGGCCCAGGTGGGGAAGGAACTGCCGAGGCCGACGTTGAGCGCGCCCGGTACATGGCCGCCGCCGAAGGCTTCGGGCTGACGGCAGTCGAGCACCAAGGCGCCGCCATCGCGACGCTGGGCGAAGGCCTCTACCGTGAGCGCGGCGGGCTCCGCGAGGACGCCAAGGGCCTTCGGGCCGGCCTGGTTCTGCTTGCGCATGCGTCGCCAATAGGGCGGCACCGTCGGCAAGGCCTCGAGATCGAGGCATCGCGCGATGAACTCCTCCTCGTCGGCGATGCATTGCACCAGCTTGTTCATGCGCCTTTCGTAGCCGACCGTGGTCACCAGCATCGAACCGATGTTGCCGCCGCACAAGGAGCCGGCCACGTGGGTGGGATAGACCAGGACGTGATCCGGCAAGGCGAGAATCCGTTCCTGAACCGTCCTGCCGAGCTCGGCCGCGCTCTTGCGCGTCGCCTCCTCTCCGCCGAGAAGATCGGGCCGCGCCACGTCGTCGACCAGAAGCGCGCCGCCCGAGAACAGAATCACGGGCTCGTCGCCACGGGCGTGGTCGCGGACGAGGAAGCTGATGTGTTCCGGCGTGTGCCCCGGCGTATCGAGGACCTCGAACTCGATCTCGCCCATGCGCAAGCGCTTGCCGTCGCCCATCGGCTTCGCCTTGTAGCCCAGTTCGGCCCGCGCGCTGGCCAACAGCTCGACCGGACTGCGCTGTCGGAGCTCGGTGATCCCGGTCAGATAGTCGTTGTGCTGATGGGTATCGGCGGCATAGCGGATATCCAGCCCCTGGCTCTGGGCGAACTGGTAATACTGATCGACGTCCCGCCGCACGTCGAGCACGAAGGCCTCGCCCGTCTCTTCCGACCCGATGAGATAGGAGGCATGGCCGAGGCTTTCCAAAAAGAACTGCTTGAAGATCATGATCCGTCGTCCTTTCGATCGAGTATCGCGAGCGAGCTTGCAGGACGGTGGGGCCTTTCCTGCCGAACCTGCCGAGCTTCCGCGCCCAGCGCAGTCCCGCCTCAGCGTTGTTCATGGCGTCGTTCATGGCCCCATTCGCCCGTTCGGCCAAAATACATCAAGCTCGATATTTCCGAATCCCATCGGCCGAAGGGGCTCGGTGTCGCTAGAAACGCACCCGCCGCCGCCGCGGTTCCGATGGCCCGGGATCAAGCTCCCGATCCGTCGGGCCTGCGCTCTTGGCCGCCGGTCCTGCGGCCGCGTGGGGCGCGACGCGTTCGAGCGGCGACGATGTCGGAGCCACGCCTATTTGGCGCCTTGAATGCCGCGCAGCAGGCTGCCTATCGTCACCACCCCCAGGGGACCCGCGCCGTCTTGCGCGACGACAATGGGTTTTTCTCCATCGCCCGCCAGATCAATCAGGGTGTCGAGATCCGCATCGGGGCTGGCGGTGGGGCAGCCGTCCAACGCGGCCGCTCCGCGCCCCGCGAGATAGCTGTCCAGCGGCTGCATGATGGTGCGGGCATGGACCAGCTTCAGTTTCGATAGTCCCTTGACGAAGTCGGCGACGTAAGCATCGGCCGGCCGGGTCACGATGTCTTCCGGCGTGCCCACTTGGACGATGCGCCCATCCTTCATGATGGCTATGCGATCGCCCAATCGAATCGCCTCGTCGAGATCGTGCGTTATGAATATGGTTGTCTTGCGAAGGGTTCTCGAAAGCTCCAGGAATTGATCCTGCAGCTGGCGCCGGATGAGGGGATCGAGCGCGCTGAACGGCTCGTCCAGCAAGAGAATTTCCGGGTCGGTCGCAAGGGCGCGCGCCAGGCCAACACGCTGCTGCATGCCGCCCGACAGCTCGTGCGGATAGCGCCGCTCCCATCCGGTGAGCTTCACGAGCTCGAGGGTGCGGTCCGCGATCTTGCGGCGCTCGGCCCGCGGCACGCCGCGGATCTCAAGGCCGTAGGCCACATTGTTCAGGACGTCGCGATGCGGAAACAGCGCCATGCTCTGGAAGACCATGCTGATCTTCTGCGAGCGCAGCCGGCGCAAGTCCCTCTCGGACAAGCGTCCGACGTCCTCGCCATCGACGAGAATGCGCCCCGCGCTCGGCTCGATGAGCCGATTGACGTGCCGGACCAAGGTCGATTTGCCGCTGCCGGAAAGCCCCATCACGCAGAAGACTTCGCCGGCGGCGACCGAGAACGAAATGTCCGCGAGCGCGACCACGGCATCGAATCGCTCCAAGGCCTGAGCCTTGTCGAGGTCCTGAGTCCGGATCGCCGCTATGACCCGCCCGGCGTCATCCCCGTAAATCTTCCAGACGGACTCGCAAGTGATGGCGGCATGGCTCACCTCGGCCGGACCGCCGTGCTTTGGCTCGATCCGGTGGCCTGCCACCTCTTGGCGGCTTCCGGGCATAGTCCAGCGACCGCGCGGCGCCTGGCGCCGCCCAACCGACCGATCACTCGGCGGCCGCCATCGCGTCCGCGACCCAAGCGTCGAACATCGCCTGGTGGCGTGAAATCCACTCCTCGGCGTGGCGGCGAACATCGTCCAAGGTGTCCTCGCCTTGGTAGATCAGCAGGTTCTCCGCGTTGACGTCCTCGAGGGGAATTTCGACCAGCTCGAAAAAGCGCCGCGCGGCGGGGTTCTCTTCGAGGAACTTGTTGCACGCCACGATCTTGATCACTTGGACCTCGAATCCCAGATTGCGGCCGTCTGCGAGCTCGGTCGTGAACTCCCGCTCGCCGGGATCGTAGGGCAAGGAGGTGAAGGGAACCTCCAGCCATTCCACATCGACCCCGGGGACCAGGATCTGAGACAGCCACATCGGCACATAGGTATAGAAGAGCACGCGCTCGCCCGTCTTGTAGCGGGCCACCACGTCGGCATGAATGGGAACGAAATCCCCCTGATCGTGCTGGATCCAGTCCCGCAACCCATAGCTGTCGAGGTGATGCTCGATGACGGTCTCGCATCCCCATCCCGGCGGGCAGCCCGCCAGATTGGCCCTGCCGTCGCCGTCGGTGTCGAACAGCTTGGCCAGCTCGGGGGCCTTGAGCTGCGTGATGTCGGTGATGCCGAACTCCTCGGCGGTCCGCTTATCGATCTGATATCCCTGGGCCGCGCCCTTCACGATCACGCCCACCTGCGTCATCTTGTCGTCGCCGCCCGCCTTCTCGTAGGTCTCCGTGTTCTGGGGCTGCCAGCCGACAGCGAGGAAATCCGCCTCCTCCTGCGCCAGGGCCACGTACATGGTGGGAACGTTGAGGTTCAAGACCTCCCCGGGCTGGTAGCCCAATCGCTCCAGCCCGGCGAAAACGATCTCCGTCTGGAACCTCCCCTCGATCAAACTGTCGTCGGCCGCGGTCACCACCCTGCCGTGGCCGGGAAGGTCGCCGGCTGCGACCGACGCGCCCAGCACGGCGGCGCCCGAGAAGGCGATCAACGCCACGAGTCCGAACGAAACTCCATAGCTGAAGGACACTGGCTTCGGCATGGCCTCTTCCTCCATTTTGCCTCTTGCTTGGCGTCACATTTGTGACGGCAGCGCCGGCAAAGGGAGGCTAACGCGCGTTTCGCCCGTCGCTCAAAGCGTCCGCCGGTCCTGGCGCCCTCGGCCGCTTGTTGGCGGCCATAAGCGCCAGGCCGATCGGCCCGCGCCGATAAAACGTTGCGTTTTCCCCCGCCGGCGTCGCCGCCCCCTGAGTCACTCGATCGAGGACCATGGCGAGCACCACGATCCCAATGCCCCCCACCGTCGCCAGTCCAATATCGAGACGACCAATCCCCTGTAGCACCATTTGTCCCAAGCCGCCAACCGCAATCATGGACGCGATGACCACCATCGAAAGCGCCATCATGAGAGTCTGGTTGATCCCCAGCAGGATTGTCGGCAAAGCGATCGGAAGCTGAATTTTGAACAGTACCTGCCAGGACGAAGAGCCGAATGAATAGGCGGCCTCGACGATCGTGTCCGGGACTTGGCGAAGTCCCAGGCTTGTCAGTCGGATAATCGGCGGCAAGGCGAAGACCACCGTCACCAGCACGCCCGGCACGTTGCCAATGCCGACCAGCATGACGATCGGCACCAGATAGACGAAGCCCGGCAGGGTCTGCATGGCGTCGAGCAGCGGGCGAATGGCGGCCTCGAACCGATTGCTGCGGCCGGCAAGCAGTCCCAGCGGCACGCCGATCAGCAGGCAGAAGAGAACCGCGGTCGCGACCAGCGACACCGTGGTCATGGCCGCCGTCCACACGCCGGTGAACCCGAGGAACAGCAGGGCCGCCACGGTGAACGCCGCCACTCGCAGGCCGGCCACCTGCCACGCCAAGACAAACGCCAGGCCGAGCACGACCGACGGCGGTGCCCCGACGAGCACGGCTTCGACGCCATCGAGGGTGTGGGCCACGGGCCAGCGAATCATTTGGAAGAAGGGTCGAAGGTTTAGCGTCAGCCACTCGACGAGGGACTGGGTCCAGTCGTCGAGCGGAATCGTGTGGGCCGCAAAGAAGTCGAGCATCGCCTGTCCCTCGCCCGAAGATTCACGGTTCCGGCGCGGCGCGCGCTTGCATCATGCCGGAGGTGCCGGAAGCTTCCAAGTCCCGTAGTCGCTGCTGGATGAAGTTGTCCCGCTCTGCGCCGCGCAGCGCGTCGGCCGACCTGTAGAGCGCCATCACACGATGCACCGTCTCGCGCACCAACTCGCCATCGTCGACGCCGTCGCGCCGGGGAATTCTGAGGACGCTGTCGCCCGAGTAGGTCGGAATGGGGAGCGCCGAAACGTCCGACGGCTGAAGCGGTTCCATCCCCTTCTTCAAGTCCCGGATCGCCTGTTTGAGGTGGGCGCGAAACAAGGCGACCCCCTTGTCCGACGACATGAGATGCTCGCGCGCATGGACGACGATCGGGCCCTGCCCGGTCATCGCGGCATAGTCGCCGGGGCGTCTTTGCTCTTCCTCATAGCTGCGATCGAATATCTCCCCTTGCTCCAGGCGTTCGATGTTCTCCGGCGTGTTGAGGTCGCGCGGATCCGTCCGGTCGCCGAAGTTGGCCCAGCCGAGGACCCGCGTATTGGTGTTGTCGACCGGCAGGCACCATCTGAAGAAGGTGTTGCGGCCGAAGTACTTCGTGGTCTTGCCGTCGATCGTCAGCACGGCGCCGGATTGGGTGATGTTCGGCAGGATGTTCTCCTGGACCCGGACCCATACGTTGTCGTCGACGCGGCGCCCGATGGTGCAATAGGTACAAAGCTCAGAGTCGTGGTACTCGACGTCGCCGAGGACGCCCCAAGTCTCGGCGAACTGCGGCCCGGAGACGATGGTGTGGAGAAACATGGAATGGACGGGGTCGACGCCGTTCTCCGTCACCTGCAGCCAATTGCACGGGAATTGGGCCGCATAGGGCACCATGTCGACGCCGGGGATCTCGAAGGTGTCGAAGATCGGAAACCTCGGCACGCGCTCCGGAGGTCCGAGATAGGCGAACACCAAACCCTTGTACTCGAACGCCGGATAGGCGCCCTGGCGAACCGTCTGGCGCAGGCGTTCAGCCGCCTTGCTGTCGGCCGGCTCGCCGGGCGTCTCGAGGATCGTGCCGTCCACGTCAAAAAGCCAGCCGTGATAGCAGCACCGGATGCCGCGTGCGCACACGACCCCGTACTCGAGGGACGCCTGACGGTGCGCGCAATGACGATGGAGCAGCCCGATCCGGCCGCTCAAGTCGCGGAACAGGACGAGATCCTCTGCGAGCACCCGCAGACGTAACGGCAGCTCGCCGAGCTCGGAGGAAAGCGCCACCGCGTGCCAGAAGCGGCGGAGATATTCGCCGCCGGGGGTGCCGGGCGACACATGGGTTAGTTCAACGTCCTCTTGCCGGGCGGCCGTTTCGTAGTATCCGCGATAAGCCGTCGGCTCGCTGCAGGTCCAGTCCATCCGCGCTCCTCTGTCGATAGCCCGTCACAGAGAACGACATGCCGATCCGGGCTGGGCCATCCCTCTATCCTGATCGGGGATGTTGTCTTGTATGGTGAATGCAACGTTACCTAAGCCGGGGCGAGGCGCAAAGCCCGGGTCTCGATGACTTGGGGGCAGGCCTCAGGTGGACCCGCCGACCTGAACGGAGAGTTGCAGCTTGACGCGGCGCCGGGCGAAGCGCCCTTCGCGCAAGCGTGACAGCATTAGCTCGCCCGCCTTTTCTCCGAGCTCGTAGCCGCGCGACGGCACCGTGGTGAGCGTCGGCATCGCCGATTTCCAAAGATCTATGGCGTTGTAGCCGGTTACCTTGACATCCTGGGGAATGCGCAAGCCCGACTCCCGCACATACTTGCAGACCGCAAGAGCCATCTCATCGGTGTTGCAGAGCATGGCGTCCGCCGGCCCTTTCGCCGCCATGTCCTGATCGAGCGCGGCCCATACCGAATCCAGATCCTGTCCCTGGCAAATCACCGACCTCGCCGACGCACCGCTTCGGTGACTGCGCAGATACTTTTGGACACCGCGCGTGCGTGCATCGATGCCAGCCCAGAAATGGTACTTGGGATTGAGCAGCAACAGCCGTCTCGCGCCACGCTCGACGACATGGGACGCGAGCATTCGTCCGCCGTCCTCGTCATCCTGCATGACCGTGCAAACGTCGACGTTGCGCAAGTAAGAGGTGTCCTGGAACAGCACGATCGGCTGATTCAAGCGCAGCAGGAGATCGAGCAAGGACCGCCGCTCCTTGGGCCGGCCGGACAGCATGACGCAAAGCCCGTCGGTCCTGAGATCGCTCACCAGGGGCGAGCTGTGAAAATTCGCCGCTCGCAAGCCTTGAACCACAAGGTTGAACCCGCGCCCGGTGAGAAAGTTGCTGAGGCCGGCAATGATGTGGGTCGTGATGGAATCCGCGAGGTAGGTGGGCGATTCGTCCACGATGATGATGCCGATCGAACACCATTCCGACAGCCGCAGACTCCGCGCGATCCCGTGGGGGCGGTAGTTCAATTCTTCCACCGCCCGTTGCACGCGCAGCCGCGTGTCCAAGCTCATGAATCGGTAGCGGTC
>JAWWCG010000111.1:0-8957 GCA_033720555.1 Kiloniellales bacterium
CGAGATCATGCCGATCAGGCAGTCGGCGCCCTGGGACCGGACCCACGCCATCAAGGCCTCGGCCTCGCGGGCGTCGCCCGTGCTCAACTCGACGATCGTCTTGCCCGCAAGAGAGCCCGCGTCCGCCTCCAGCAGGGCGCGGGTATCGCCGTGGGTGCGGATGCAGGTGACGACCGTCGTGCTGGCAGCGATCGCTTCGCTCGCGGAGCGCGCCAAGCGCGCGCCCGCCTTCACGTGCGGCGCGGCTTTCTCGGGCGAGCGGTTCCAGACGGTGAGATCGTAGCCGTTCTCGAGCAGGACTCGGGCGAGCGCCGAGCCCATCACGCCGAGACCGATGAGGGAGATCGATTGCATGTCGTATGCTCCCGCCGAACTGGGAGGAGGAGGCGGACGGGCCCGGCAGCGCGCGGCGCTCTCGACGGGCCCGCGACCGACCCTTGACCGGCCGTCGACCGGCCGTCGGCCCGGGCATCGTGTTGGGCGCCGTTCGGTCCCGATGGGATCAAGCCTGCGTCAATTGGCGGCCGCCTTCAAGGACGAGCCTCGGCGGTTTATCCCGGGCGGTTTATCCCAGGCGACCGATCCGGGGTGGCGGGCCCGCAGGGCTTTGCCGGCCGTTAGGCGACGTCGCCCCGGACCTCGCGTTCGCGGCGATGGATGTAGTCGAGGAGCTCTTCGTCCTTGGCCTCGTCCAGCTTGGGCTCCTCGTAGTCGGCGAGCAGCTTCTTGGCGTGGATGAGCGCGCGTTGCGTGGTGTCGCATGCGCCGTCCACGGTCCACTGCTCGAAGGAGGTGTTGTCGAGGAGCTGCGGCAGGAAGAAGGCGCGCTGGAAATTCTCCTGGGTGTGCGGATGGCCGAGGTAGTGGCCGCCCGGCCCGATGTCGCGGATCGCGCTCAGCGCCTCGTCGAAATCGTCCCACCGCGGCCCCTCGGTCATGCGATAGGCCATGGCGCATTGTTCGGCGTCGACCACGAACTTCGCCATGGAGCAGTGCAGCCCGCCCTCGTTCCAGCCGGCCGAATGCCAGATGTAGTTGGCGCCGGCGAGGCAGACGGCCATCAGCGTGGTCGCCGATTCGTAGCCGGCCTGGGCGTCGAAGACCTTTGCGCCGCCGAGGGTGTTCGAGGTCCGCCACGGCACGCCGTAATGCCGCGCCATCTGGCCGATGATGAAGTTCATCAGGGAGATTTCCGGCGTTCCCGCCATGGGCGCGCCGGACTGCATGGAGACCGTGGAGAGATAATGGCCGTAGATGGCCGGCGCCCCCTTGCGCACCACCTGAGTGTAGGCCAGCGCCGACAGCGCCTCGGCGTTGAGCTGCGCCACCGCCGGCACGGTGGAGGCCGGCGTGTTGGCGCCGCCCAGGACGAAGGGCGAGCAGAGCACCGGCTGGTTGTGGCGCGTGTAGGCGCGCAGCGCGCCCAGCATGGTCTCGTCCCAGACCAGCGGCGAGTTGCCGTTGACGTTGGCGGTCACCACCGCGCGGCGTTCGACGGTGTCCGCCCCGAACAGGATCTTGACCATCTCCATCACGTCTTCGCCGTTCTGGCCGCTGGTCGACATGCCCATGAAGGTCTTGTCCGAGTGCTTCATGGACGAATAGGTGATCCAGAGATGGCGGTGGCCGACCGGGACGTCCATCGGCTCGCAGATGACATGGCCGGAGGAGTGCAGCGCCGGCGACATGTGGGCCAGCTTGTGAAAGGTGCCGAGATCCGCCAGCGTGCCGTTGCGCCGCACGTCCTCCAGGTCGCGGATGAAGGGGGCGCCGGCCATGGGCACGAAGATCGATTTGCCGTCGCCGAGGCTGACGGTCTTTTCCGGATCGCGGGCGTGGAGCGTGATAGAGCCGGGGATCGACGCGATCAGCTCCATGACCTGGGCGCGGTCCAGGTAGACCCTTTCGCCCTCGATCCGGGCGCCCGCCCGGCGCCAGTCGTCCAGCGCCGCGGGGTCGCGGAAATCGACGCCCACCTCCTCCAGGATGCGCATCGAGGCGTCGTGAATCCGGTGCACCTGTTCCTCGCTCAGGGGCTCGGTGTAAGGCAGGCCGTGCCTCAGGCTCGGCAGCATGTCCTCTCGCCGCGAGGTGCGAAGGCTCCGCCGGGCGTCGCGCCCGCCGCGCCGCGTCGCCGTTGGTGCCCCCGCCGTTGCTGCAACCGCCATTGGTGCAACCGCCATGGTCCGATCCCCCGTGCGATGGCAGCCGAAGGAGAGGGGCCGCCGGGCCCCGCCTCGTGCTGCGTCGAGCTGTGTGACGTCTCGCCCATATTTGGCGGACTTTGGCCCGCTCAGGAAGTCGAAAAAATGTCAACGGCCCCATGAGATTGGTGCATTATTTTCCGGTGCCGACGCGTCCGGCGCCCGGCGCGGACGGAGCGTGCGCCCGCGGTGGCAGGCAGGCAGACGACCGAGGCCCGATGGTTCGCAGATACTACAACTTGCCCTCGCTGACGGCGCTCGCGGTCTTCGAGGCCTCCGCGCGCCACATGAACTTCAACCGCGCCGGCATGGAACTCAACGTCACCCGCGGCGCGGTCAGCCGGCAGATCAAGGCGCTGGAGGACGAGCTCGGGGTCGCCCTGTTCGACCGGGAGGCCAAGGGCGTTCACCTGACCGTGGACGGCGAGGCGCTGTACGCGGTTCTCGCCCGCGGGTTCAGCGAGGCCGCCGAGACGGTGCACGCCATTCGCACCGGCAGCCGTCAGAGCGCGGTGACGCTCGCCTGCACCAACGCCTTCGCGACCCTGTGGCTGATGCCGCACATGGGCTCGTTCTGGCACCAACACCCCGGCATCGACGTCCACCATCTCATGTCCGATCGGGCGCAGGACTTCAGGCGCGCCGAGATCGATCTCAGGATTCGCTATGGCTTCGGCGCCTGGCCCGACGAGGAGGTGGAGCTGCTGTTCTCCGAGAAGATCTTTCCGGTGTGCGGTCCGTGCTACCTCGCGCAACATCGCGACTGCGCCGAGGCGGCGATCGGGGAGCTGCCTCTGCTGCACGTCGAAGGCGTCGACCCGGAGTGGACCAATTGGGACGAGTTTCTGCGCCGCGCCGGAGTACCGCACGGCCCGCTCCAGGGCCGGCAGTTCAACAACTTCTCGGTCCTGCTGCAGGCGACGCAGGACGACCAGGGCGTCGCGCTCGGCTGGGAGCGCCTGGTCCGGCCGCTTCTGGCCGACGGCAAGCTGGTGCGCTTCGGCGCGCTCGAGATCGACGCGCCGGGCGCCTACTACCTCACCTGGAACGTGCGCCGGACGCTCTCGGAGTCCGCGCTGGTCTTGAAGGACTGGCTGCTGGAGACGGCGCGCGCCGACGACGCCGAGGGGTAACGGCGAGCCTCGGCGGCCTGCCCGCCGGCCTCAGAACTCGCGGCCCGCGCGCCGTTGCATGTGCCAGAGCCTCATGTTGACGCCGACCGAGAGGAAGGGCTCGGGCGGAAGTTTCCGCGGCCCCTCCAGGGCCTCGATGTCGGCCAGCAGCGGCTCGTTCGCCCTGGCCGCCAGGTCGGCGATGAGCTTGCCGTGGAGCGTGCCCTTGCAGGTCCCCAGCCCGTTCTGGCAACCGGCGGCGTAGAGGCCCTCCTCGATCTGGCCGAAGGCCGGCACCGAGTTCCACGACAGGCAGAGGTGGCCGCCCCATCGGTAGTCCATGGCGACCTCCCGCAACATGGGAAAGCGGGCGCGGAACGAGGCGTCGTGGGCGCGGCTGGCGCGCGCGAGCTGCGAGTCCGAGCAGGCCATGTCGGGATTGAAGGTGAAGGTGTTGCGGACGACGATGCGGCCCGCCTCGAACCGCCGGACGGTGGTGCCCATGGGGTCGGCCGGGATCAGGCCCCACTCCGCTTCGCCGCCCAGAGCCTGGCGCTCGGCGGCGCTCAGCGGCCGCGTCATGCTGGCGTAGGTGTAGACGTGCAGCAGCCGGCGCTGGAACAGGCCGAAGGACTCCAGGTGGCCGTTCACCGCCAGGATGACGTTCGCGCTGGCGACCCGGGCCTTGGGCGTGTGGAGGGTGTGCGGCCGCCCGGTTTCCAGCCGAGTGAGGGGGCTGTTCTCGAAAATCTCAACCTTCGATCGCAGGCCCTCGGCCAGGCCCCGAATGTAGCCGACCGGCTGCAGCATCACGGTGCCCGGGGTGAAGGTCCCGCGGACGTAATAGTCGGTGCCGGTGAGCCGTTTCATGTCCGAGGCGTCGAGCTTCTCGTAGGCTTCGCCGAGCCGGTGGAGGTGCGCCTCGAAGGCCTCGAGCGCTCTCAGGCCGCGCGTGTCGGCGGCGCCGTGATACTTGCCGCAGGGCTTGAAATAGGCCGCCAGGCCGTAGTCGCGCGCGGCCTCGCGCGCGAACGCGATAGCCGCCCGGTTCATGGCGATCTGCTTGCGGTCCCGCTCGGCGCCGGCGCCGTAGTGATCGCTCTGCAGCTCGTGCGGAAGGTCGATCATGAAGCCGGTGTTGCGCCCGGCCGAGCCGAAGCCGACGCGCTGGGCGTCGAGCACCACGATGCGCGCGCCCGGGCGAAGCTGCGTCAGTCGCCGCGCCGCCGAGAGGCCGGCGAAGCCGGCGCCGACGACGACCCAATCGGCGGCGATATCGGCGTCGAGCTCCCGGGCCGGCGGGGGCGGCGGCAGGATGTCGTACCATCCCGAGCCGGGTCGGTCCCTCGGCGTTCTCCTGGCGGCGAGCGCGGACATGCACCTCGGCCCTCTTGCGCCTATCCCGTCGGGCGCCTCAGTCGATCGACTCCTCGACGGCCTTGTCGGAGACGTCGATCCAGATGGTCTTCAGCTCGGTATACTGGTCGTGCGCGTGGATCGAGTTGTCGCGGCCGCCGAAGCCGGACTGCTTGTAGCCGCCGAACGGCGTGGTGATGTCGCCCTCGCCGTAGCAGTTGACGGTGACGGTGCCGGCCCGGATCCGCCGCGCCATGCGGTGGGCGCGGCGCAGGTTGGCGGTGAAGATCGAGGCCGCCAGGCCATAGGCCGTGTCGTTGGCGACCCGGACGGCCTCGTCGGCGCTCGCCACCGTGACGACCGCCAGGACGGGGCCGAAGATCTCGTCGCGGGCGATCGCCATGTCGGGGCGCACCTCGTCGAAAATGGTCGGCTCGACGAAGTAGCCGCCGCCGTTCTCGATCGACCGGCCGCCGAGTACCAGCTTGGCGCCCTCCTTCGCGCCTTGGGCGATGTAGGACAGAATGCGGTCGTGTTGGCCCTTGGAGACGATCGCGCCGAGCCGGTTTGCCGGGTCGAGGGGTTGTCCCGTGCGCCACTCGCGCGCCCGGTGAAGGATCCGCTCGACGAGGGCGTCCTTGACGTCGCGGTGCACGATCAGCCGGGAGTTGGCCGAGCAGTTCTCGCCCATGTTCCAGAACACGGCCTGGGTCACCTGACTGGCGACGAAGTCGAGGTCCTCGGCGTCGTCCATGACGATGCAGGGGTTCTTGCCGCCGCACTCCAGGACCACGCGCTTGAGGTTCGACCTGGCCGCATACTCGAGAAACAGGCGGCCGACCTCGGTGGAGCCGGTGAAGGAGACCATGTCGATCCCCGGGTGCAGGCCGATCGCCTTGCCGGTGGTCTCGCCCGGTCCGGGGACGACGTTGAGGACGCCGCGCGGCAGACCCGCCTCCCGGCCCAGCTCGGCGATCCTGAGGGCGGTCATGCTGGTCTCCTCGGCTGGCTTGACGATCACGCAATTGCCGGCCGCGAGCGCCGGCCCGATCTTCCAGGCGAGCATCAGGATCGGAAAGTTCCAGGGCAGGACGCAGGCCACCACGCCGATCGGCTCGCGCACCACCATGGCGACCGCGTCGTCGCCGGCCGGCGCCACCTGGTCGTAGATCTTGTCGGCGGTCTCGGCATGCCACTCGAGGCAGTGCAGCGCTTCCGGGATGTCGACGGACTCCACGTCTTGGATCGGCTTGCCGCTCTCCAGGCTTTCGAGCACGGCAAGCTCGTGCCGGTGGCGGCGGATCAGCTTGCATAGTTGGATGAGGACCTTCTTGCGCTCGGCGGGGTGCAGCGTCGACCAGCGGCCGTCCTCGAAGGCGTCGCGCGCCGTCTCCGCCGCCAGATCGACGTCCGCCTCGCCGCAGCTCGCAATCTTGTTGAGCGCCTCGCCGGTCGCCGGGTTGATGCTGTCGAAGGTCTCGCCGCTCGCCGCGGGCCGCGCCTTGCCGTCGATGAAGGCGCCCGACGGCAGGACGAGCGTCCTGGCGATGGCGCCGTAGTCTTCACGCGTTAAGAGCGACGACATTGTCCCGTTCCTTTCCGCCCTCGTCCTTCTGGATCTGGGCAATCGTGGCCTTGAGGGTGCGGATCACCGCCTCGACCTCGCGGCGCTGTTCCTTGGCGAGTCCTTTCAAGGGCGGGCGCACCGGGCCGGCGGGCAGGCCCGCGAGCTCGCAGCCGTACTTGATGCTCTGGACGAACTTGCCGCCCTGCTCGAGGACCCGCATCAGCGGCAGCAGGGCCGACATGATGCGCCGCCCCTTGACGAAGTCGTTCTCCAGCACGCAGGCCTCGTAGAGCGCCAGATGCTCCTTGGGCAGGCAGTTGCCGGCGCCGCACACCCAGCCGCGCGCGCCCCAGACGAAGAATTCGAGCGCCTGGTCGTCCATGCCGCACAGCAGGGTTATATGCGGATAGTCGCGGGCCAGCATGTGCAGTTGGTTGATGTCGCCGCTCGATTCCTTGATCGCCGCGAAATTGCGGCTCTGGCCGACCCGGTCGAAGAACTCGGCCTGCATCAGGGTGCCGGTCCGGCCGGGGTAGTTGTAGAGCAGGATCGGCAGGTCGACCGCGCGGTCGATGGCGAGCGCGTGGCTTGCCAGCTCGAGCTGGGTCGGCACGGCGTAGTAGGGCGCGTTGACCAGGATCGCGTCGGCGCCGTGCGCCTTGGCGGCCAGGCCGTAGTCGATGCAGTCCTCGGTGCGGATCGCGCCGACGCCGACGATCAGCGGCAGGCGGCCCTTGATCGCCGTCTTCGCCAGCTCGACCAGCGCGATGCGCTCCTCCCTCGTTTGGGCGTAGTATTCGCCCGTGGTGCCGCCGACGATGATCCCGTGCACGCCGGCCGAGACGAGGTGCTCGATCATGGCGACGTAGCCGTCGCGGTCGATCGAGAAGTCCTCGCGGTGGGGCGTGATGACCGGCGGATAGATGCCCTCGAATTTCATGACAACCTCGTTTCGCTGTCGCGCGCCTCGCCCGGCGGCTCAAGATCGCCCTCAAGATCGCCAGGTGGAAGCCACGATCATTGCTTGCCCGAACGCAAAAGAGGCCCGGGCCGCAACGACCCGGCCCGAGCGCCCGGCGGCGTCCCGGGGCCCGACCCCACGTGGACGAAGATGCCGCGGCCCGTGGCGCAGACTTACACCAGACCCCTTGCCGGCGCATACTCTAGCATCGCGCGAGAGCCTCGAAAAAATATCACCATGCCGGTGACATTTTTTCGAATTCGATCCCGCGCATTTCCCTCTATTGTTCGCGCCCGCCGACAGACGCGCGGTCGGGCGATGGAGCAAGGCCTTACGGCCCGGGCTTTCTCGCAGAGGCCGAGCGGCGCCGCTAGGGACTCGAGCAAGATCCGCAGGAGAGGAAGGCGACATGCGTGGGAACGAATTCAAGGACCAGGCCGCCGATTGGCTGCTCAGGGGCGCGCAAGACGGCCGGGTCAGCCGCCGGCGTTTCATGGAAGGGGCATTGGCGCTCGGCATGAGCGTTTCCGCCGCCAGCGCGCTCTGGAGCCGTCGCGTCGAGGCGGCCACGCCGAAGCAGGGCGGGACCTACCGGGTCGCCGTGCACGAAGGCAGCACGACCGATCAATTGGATCCGGGGACGACGGAAAGCGTCTACATGATCCAGATGAACCACGCGTTCCGCAGCTATCTGACCGAGATCACCAACACCAACGAGATCGGCCCCGACGCGGCGGAGTCCTGGGAAGCCTCGGACGACGCGGTGACCTGGACCTTCCGGCTCTTCGAGGGCATGGAATTTCACGACGGCAAGCCCTTCACCGCCGACGATGCCGTCGCCTCGCTCAACTACCACCGCGGCGAAGACTCCAAGTCGGCGGCCAAGGCGCTCTTGGAAGACGTCGAGGAGATCAAGGCCGACGGCCCGAACACCGTCGTGATCACCATGAAGTCGGGCAACGCCGACCTGCCCTATCTGCTGTCGGACTATCACCTCGTCATGATGCCGTCCGACGGCGAGGGCAACGTCGACTGGCAGGGCGGCAACGGCACCGGGCCGTTCAAGATCGAGTCCCACGATCCGGGCGTGCGCTCGGACCTGTCGCGCCATCCCAATTATCACAAGTCGGGCCAGCCCTATTTCGACGCCGTCGCCATGATCGTGGTGCACGAGGCCAACGCCCGCCAGACGGCGCTCATCACCGGCGACTTCGACGCCATCAGCGACGTCGACCTCAAGACCGTTCGCCTGCTCGGGCGCGATCCCAACATCGAGGTGGACGAGGTGCCGAGCGGCGCCCACTGCACCATTCCGATGTTCTGCGACACCGCGCCCTTCGACAACGCGGACGTTCGCCTCGCGCTCAAATACGCGATCGACCGGGACGAAATCGTCCAGAAGATCCTGCTCGGCCACGGCACCAAGGGCAACGACCACCCGATCGGCCCGACCCTGCCGTACTACGCCGAGCTGGAGCAGCGCGAGTACGACCCGGACAAGGCGAGGCATCACCTGAAGAAGGCCGGCGCCGAGGGACTGACCGTGTCGCTATCGACGGCGGACTTCATCTTCTCCGGCGCGGTCGACATGGCGGTGCTCTACAAGGAGCACGCGGCCAAGGCCGGGATCGCCGTCGAGGTGGTGCGCGAGCCGAACGACGGCTACTGGTCGAACGTCTGGGGCGCCAAGCCGTTCTGGGCCAGCTACTGGGGCGGCTACACGACGGCCGACGAGATGTTCACGACCGGCTACGCCC
>JAWWCG010000112.1:0-8948 GCA_033720555.1 Kiloniellales bacterium
CAGCAGCCAGGTGCAGAACGGCACCGCGAAACTGGGATAGACCAGCACCAGCGCCCACAGGGAATCCTGCAGGCCGAGGTCGCCGACCACCCGCGCGAAGGGGATGAAGAGGATCGTCGGCGGGATCAGATAGGTGAGGAAAATACCGATCGCGAGGCGCTGCGCCCATTTTCCCGGCAACCGGGCGAGGCTGTAGCCGGCCGGCACCGCCAGCAGCAGCGTGATCGCCACGACGACGACGCCGACCCACAGCGTGTTCCAGATCCACTGCGGGAACAGGGTGTCCTGGAACAGGATCTGAAGGTTTTCCAGGGTCGGCGGATCGTTGAACAGGAACGGATTGTTCTCGGTGTTGAGAAGGTCGCGGGTTTCCTTGAAGGTCGTGATCACCATCCAGAGGAACGGAAACGAGGTGAACAGCGCGAACAGCGCGATGATCGCGTAGTGGCTGCCGCCGGCGGCCCAGTTTCTGACGCGAGCGGCAAGCGGCGCGGCCATGTCAGGTCACCTCGGTCCGGCGGGCGATCGTCAGGAAGCCGATCGCCACGGCGACCAGGATCGGGAACAGGAACAGGGCGGTCGCCGCGCCCTCGGCGAGGTCGCCGCCCTCGATGCCGGTGAAAAACGCCTGGCTGGCGAGCACGTGGGTCGAATCGTAGGGGCCGCCGCGAGTCAGCACGAACACCACGATCATGTCGGTCGAGGTGAAGACGATGCCGAACAGCATCGCCACCATGTGGATCGGCAGGACCACGGGATTGGTGATCTGGAACAGGTGGCGCCAGACCCCGGCGCCATCGACCGCGGCGGCGTCGTGGATGTCCTGCGGAATCGACGACAGGCCGGCCAGCACGATCACCGTCGCCAGCGGCAGCATGCGCCACACGTGCACGGTGATGATCGAGGCCATGGCGAGATCGGGCTGGCCGAGCCAGATCGGCCAGAAGTCGGGGGCGAAGAGGCCGCTGGCGCGGGCCGTCCAGTTGATGATGCTGTAGATCGAATCGAAGATCCACAGCCAGCCGATCGCGCCCAAGGAAACCGGCGCCACCCACGGCAGGAGAATCAGGAGCCGGACCATCCACTTGCCGGGAAAGTCCCTCATCAGGGCCATGGCCAGCACCTTGGCCAGCACCAGCACGATCACCTGGGAGACGACGGTGAAGAAGACGGTGTTGCGCAGCGCTTGCCAGAACGCCGGGTTTTCCATGATGAGCCGGAAGTTGCGAAGCCCGACGAATTCCACGTCGACGCTGCCGACGGTTACGTTGGTGACGCTGTAGACCAGGGCGAGCACGAAGGGGAAGCCGACCAGCAGCACGATATAGACGATCGCCGGCGCGATCATCGCCCGGCCGAGCCACTGTTCGCTGTCGAGCAGGCCGCCCAGGGCGCCGCCCCAGGGCGCGCCGCCGGATGCCGTGTGGGCCGGCGCGCTCACGACCCGCCCCCGTCAGCGTCGGCCCTGAGCCCGGTCTGCCGGTCGAAGCGGCGCACGTCGCGCTCCTTGATGGCGAACTCGACCCGCGCCCCCTGCTCGGTGCGGAAGGGGTCGGAGACGGCGACCTTGACGACGATCTTCTCCTCGGCGAAGGGCGCCTCCAGCACGCCGTAGATCAGCTCGTCGGAGCCGAGATACTCGACCCGCGTCACGCGGACCGGCACGGTCACCGAGCCGGCCGGCGCGGCGGCCCCGTCGAGGGGCTTGAGATGCTCTGGCCTGAAGCCGAGGATCGCGCCGTTGTGCTCGACCAGGTTCATCGGCGGGGCGCCGATGAAGGTCGCCACGAAGGTGTCCCAGGGCTCGGCGTAGATCTCCTCCGGCGTGCCGATCTGGCGGATCTTGCCGGCGTTGAGGACCGCCACCCGGTCGCCGAGGCCCATGGCCTCGATCTGGTCGTGGGTGACATAGATGGTGGTGGTGCCGATGCGGCGCTGGAACTGCTGCAGCTCGACGCGGGCGGAGGTCCGCAGCTTGGCGTCCAGGTTGGACAGCGGTTCGTCGAGCAGGAACACCACCGGCTCGCGCACCAGCGCCCGCGCCAGGGCGACGCGCTGGCGCTCGCCGCCGGAGAGCTGGCGCGGCTTGCGGTCGAGCAGCCGCTCGATGCCGAACATGCCGGCGGCCCAGGCGACCTTGTCCTTGATCGTCTGATGCGCCACGCCCCGCGCGCTCAAGGGGAAGGCGATGTTTTTGTAGACCGTCAGATGGGGATAGAGCGCGTAGCTCTGGAACACCATGGCGATGTCGCGCGCGCGCGGCGGCAGGTGGGTGACCACCTTGCCGTCGATCAGGATGTCGCCGGAGGTCGGCTCCTCGAGCCCGGCGATCATGCGCAGCAGGGTCGTCTTGCCGCAGCCGGAGGGCCCCAGGAGGACGAGGAACTCGCCCTCCTCGGCGGTCAGGTCGATGCCGTCCACGGCGGGGACGCTGTCGAACCTCTTGGTGATCGCCCTGGCCTCGACGGTCTTCATGGCTTTTCCCCGGCCGCCACGGCCGCGACAGCCGCCGTCTGTTGTCTTGTCATGAAGCGCGCCTTCTCCCCTAACAGACAAGGGGAGGCTCCGCCCCCCGGAGTCTCCCGATGCCTGGTGCCGCCGTCGCCGGACCTAAGCGCTTCGCCTAAGAGTTTGGCCTAGGCGTGCGGCGTCGCCGCGGCGGCCGCGATCAGATCTTACCCTTCTCTTTCCACTTCTCGAAGATGCGCTCGCACTGACCCTGGGCCGCGTTGAGGGCGTCTTCCGGCGATTCCGCGCCGGTCGCCGCCTTGGCGAACATGGTATTGATGACCCAGGTGTTGAAGGTCTCGTCGATCGCCGCGTTGGCGTAGCCGGGGTAGCCGACGTTGGTCGCCCAGTCGAGCACGTCTTCGAGCACCTTGTACTTGTCGGGCGGGGTGGCCCTCGGGTCGTTGGCGAGCTGCTCCTTGAGGTCGGGCACCGTCTTGGCGAAGCACGGGAAGTTGTAGAACTCGCTCTCCTGGAAGGCGGTGGCGAAGTTGTCGATGTAGTCGACCAGGAACTTCTTGGCGCCGTCGATGTTCTCGGCGAACTGCCAGATGCAGTAGACGTTCATCACGTGCTCGAGGCCGATGGCGCGCACCGGTCCCTGCGCCGCCTTGGTCAGCCAGATGTTGTCGGTGACCGGAATCTCCTTGTTCTCGCCGGTTCGCGTGATCGAGATGGCGTTGAGCGCCAGGGATCCCTTGCCGGCCAACATGAAGCGGTTGTTGGACGAGGCGTCCCAGGCCAGCACCTCGGGCGTCATGGCCTCCTCGAACAGGGCCTTGACGTACTTCAGCGCCTCCAGGGTCTCACTGGAGTTCAAGATCAGGTTGCCGGCCTCGTCCTGCACCGACGCGCCGAAGGAGTACATGATCGTGCGCATCGCCATGCCGGTGTCGATTTCGGCGGAGAGACCGACGCCGACCGGGATGTTGTGCTCCTTCTTGATGGCCGCGCCGCCCTTGCGGATGTTGTCCCAGGACGTCGGCTCGACGCCGACGCTATCCCAGAGATCCTTGCGGTAGTTGATCGGGTCGGGCACGAAGCTGTCGGAGAAGCCGTAGTATTTATCGGTCTTGGGGTTGTAGGTGCTCTTGACCGCCAGATCGATCGGCTTGCCCCACTTCTTCTCCACTTCCTGATAGATCTCGGCGTGGTCGATGACCAGGTCCTCGTAAACCGGCGGCGGCCAGTTGAACATGAACATGTCGTGACCCTGCTTGGCCGACGCCTCGGCCGCGGCGCGCGAATTGATCTGGGCGATCGAGATATTGTCGACGATCACCTCGGTGTCGTTCTGCTCGCCCCATTCCTTGACGTAGGTCTCGTTGAACCACGTGTCGTAGCGCGGGACGAAGTGCACCCATTGCAGGATCTTCAGCGTCTTGGCGGCCTTGGCGGGTCGCACGTGGAAGAACGGCCCGGCGCTCGCCGCCAAGCCGAGGGCGCCGGCCGTTTTCAGGACATTGCGGCGCGGGATCGGGCGTAACTGAAGCTTCCTTGTCGCCATGATGTAGCCTCCCATTGATGAACCACGCGGTCCGAGCGACGAACGATCGCCGTCTTGTCCACGGTTCCCGTCAGGGTTTTCTTCTTGGTTTTGTCATGCACTGGGCAAGCCTCTAGCCCCGACCGGGACTTTCGCCGGCTGCCACCCGTGTGGGCCGCGTTTCTTGGCGCCCATAGGGTACACGGAATTCGGGTCCCCGCAACGGATATTACTCGGGCGAGGAGGACGGTGCGGCGTTTCGCGAAGGCCGCGAGGTGGCGGCGCGCCGCCTGGACAGCCGTCGAGCCGACAGGCGCGCATAAGCAACGGTGTCAGGCCGCCGCCGGCTGGATGCGATAGGTGCGGGTCGCCGGGTTGTAGTCGCGATTGGGGACGGCCTCGGGCGGCGCCCCGGCGAGCACCTGCGTGATGTCGGCGATCACCTCGGGCCTGAGCCGGTAGTATTGGTGCACCTGCAGGTCGGGCATGCCGTCCTCCGTGGAGTTGTCCACCTTCCGGCAATCGATCAGGACGACCTTGCGCGGCAAGTCGTCGATCAGCCGCGGCCCGTCGGATCCCAGGCGGTCGGGATTGCGTTTGGTTTTGTCGCTGATCAGCAGCGCCCGGTCGTCGGGGCTGAAGTAGACGTGCACGCGGCGGCAGACGAGCGGCAGCTTTCGGTACTTGTGGTCGTGCTCGAAGGCATCGTCGTCCTCGTCCGGCGCCGCCAGGATGACGTTGTCGAACAGCCGCGGGATCTCGTCCTTGAGTTCCGCGCGGATGCCCTGCAGCCCGTGGCGCAGCGCGTAATTGCCCATGGAATGGGCCAGCAGGTGCAGCCGCTGTTCGCAGAACTCGCCCCCGGTCTCGCCGAGTTGGGCGACGAAGTCCCTCAGGAACAAGAAGGTGCGCGCCATCGCCATGCCCGAATTGCGGGCGTCGCTGCGATCGCTGTAGTACGACATGAAAGGCACCATGTCGCCGTCGCCGGGCCAACTGAACAGGAACACGTTGATCGGCGCCGGCGCCCCATAGATCTGCTTCAGTTGGGCGGTGCGCTTGACGGCGTCGACGAACGAGAAGCCGAAGCCGTGGACGTAGATCAGGGTGTCGCGCGAGTGCTTGGCCATTTTCTGCATGACCTGGGCGAAGACCTTGCGGCTGCCCAGCACCCGCTTGGCGTCGTCCGTGGTCTTGATCGCCTCCTCCGCGACGTCGATCTTCACGGATCTGCCGACCACCTCGGCGCGCCCGAAGCGCACCGCATGGGGCCCGTCCCGGTTGAAGGTCTTGCCGAATCTGGGCTTCGCCTTGCTCCCCTCGAGGTTTCGGTTGGTCGCGAAGTAGACGGTCACCATAAGACGTTCCCCCTCGATCGTGGTGGTTCCAACCTCGCCAAGCGATAACGTCGTTGCGGGGACCGGGGCGCGTGCGCGACGACTGCGTCATGCGCGGCCGCTTTCGGCGGTGCGTTGCCGCCCTCTACCGATCCGCCGTGCCGGATCGTCGAAAAGGCTAGCCGAAGCCGGGACGGCGGCAAAGCAGATTCGCTATTTTCGGTACGCCCCGGCGGACATTGTTCAACCGCCCGGATCGGGGCGCGAGGCGGGCCCGTCGGCCCGCCCCCGCTCGATAGATTCCGCCGGGCTCCTCCGCTAGGCTGCCGGGATCGGGAGCGTGTCGATGGAGCGTCGCCTCACCACCATTCTGTCCGCCGACGTCGTGGGATACGGCCGGCTCATGGGCGCGGACGAGGCGGGCACCCTCACCGCGCTCAAGGCGCTGCGCCGGCAACTCGTCAAGCCGAAGGAGGTTCAGTACCGCGGACGCACCGTGAAGCTGATGGGCGACGGCGCCCTGATGGAGTTCGCGAGCGTGGTCGACGCCGTCGCCTTCGCCGTCGAGGTGCAGGCGGCCATGGCCGCGCGCAACGCCGAGGAACCCGAGGACCGGCGGATCGTCTACCGGATCGGCCTCAACATCGGCGACATCATCGTCGAGGGCGACGACATCTACGGCGACGGCGTGAACGTGGCCGCGCGGCTCGAGGAGCTGTGCGAGCCGGGCGGCGTCGCTATCTCGCGCAACGTCTTCGACCAGGTGAAGGGCAAACTCGACCTCACCTTCGAGCCCCTGGGTGAGAAGCGCGTCAAGAACATCGCCGAGCCGGTGACGGTCTACCGGGTGGCGCTCGACGGGAAGGCCGCCGCGCTGGTAACGCCCGTCGTCGAGGCCGAGGTCGCGGTCCAGCGAGGCCCGCGGCCGAGGTGGCGCCGCGCCGGCGCGCTCGTCGCGCTGCTCGTCGTCGCGGCGGCGGCCGGCCTCTACGTGGCGCTCGCGCCGCCCTGGGAGGCGGCACTGCCGAGCGGCGCGCGCATCGCGGTCATTCCCTTCAAGAACGTCGGCGGCGACCCGGAAGACGCCTTCTTCAGCGACGGCCTGACCCGGGATATCAACGCGCACCTCTCGAAGTTCTCGAATCTGTTCGTGATCGCGCCCGACGCCGGCACGCCCTATCGCGACAACGCGGACTGCGAAAGGATCCGCAGGACCCTGCGCGCCGACTACTACCTGACCGGCACGGTCCAACGCTCGCAGGACCAGATCCGCGTCACCACCGCCTTCACCGACGCCCAGACCTGCCGGCGCCTGGACGCGCCGGGGCCGTTCGACCGGGACCTGAGCCTGGCCAACGTGCTCGACATCCAGCTCGAGATCGCGAAGAAGGTGGCGGCGGAGATCGGCTCCGCCGACGCCCCCCTGTTCAACGCGGAGATCCAGCGCGAGATCCGCCGCAAGGCGCCCGACAACCTGCGCGCCTACGAATGCGTCCTGCTGTCCTATTGGTTCTACGAGACCTTCGCCCCGGAGCGCCATCGCCGGGCCCGCGCCTGCCTGCAGCGGGCGCTGGAGAGCGACGCCGACTACTCCCTCGGCTGGTCGCGCTTGGCCTTCAGCTATATCGAATCCAAGAAGTACGCCATCGACACGCCGCCCGACTGGGCCGAGCTGAGCCGCGCGGCGGCCAACAAGGCGATCGAGCTGGATCCCGACAATCCGGACGCCTACTACGCCCTCGCGATCCTGAGCCAGATGCTGGGCGAAGAGCGAACGGTGTTCCGGAACTTCGCCGAGCGGGCGATCGAACTGAACCCCAACGACGCCTTCGTGCTGGCCGACCTCGGCACCTGGATCGCCTACACCGGCGATTGGGAGCGGGGCAAGGCGCTGGTCACCCGCGCCAAGCTGCTCAACCCCAACCATCAGAGCTGGTGGGACTGGATCTGGCTGCTCCACCACTATCAGCTCGGCGAGTACCAGCAGGCGCGCGACGTCGCGCTCAAAATCAATCTGCCCAACAATTACATTATCCAGGCGGCCTTGACGGCGACCTACGGCATGCTGGGCGAGGACCGCAAGGCGAAGGAGGCGCTCGATCACCTGCTCGAGATCCGCCCGGACTATCCCGAAGACCCCCGCGCCCCCTACCGCGTGCGCGGCATGCAGCCGGAGCTGATCGAGGGCTTGATGGAGGGCTTGCGCAAGGCCGGGCTGGCGGTGCCGCCGCAGGACGCTGGCGAATAGCGCCGGACCTGGCGCGGCGGCAAGGATCGGGCAGACCGCAATGTGGACCGCAAAGACCGAGAGCTTGGCCGAGAGGGGGCGAAGCCGGGTGACGATCGCGCGCGCCGGCGCGGCGCTCTCCTACGCCGAGGTCCTGGCGGGCTGGCGGGACGACCGGGCGTTTCGCGCCTTCTTTGCCGGCGTCCTGGCGCAAGCGCCCTACGACGCCTACCTCTGGGAAACGCCGCCGATCGACGAGGCGACGCTCGGGCGCGGCTTCGAGTGCGTGCTGGTGGACAGCCCGGCGCTCGCCGGCTTCGCCCCCGACCCGGGCGCCTTCGCCGCGCAGTTCGTGGCCGCGCCCCAGGACGGCGTCGTCGCCTTCGCCAATCTCGGAGGCGACGCCTGGCTCGTCGCCCCCTGCCCGGGCGCCGCGCCCGAGGCCTATCCGCACCTGGCCGCCTTCGCGCGACTGGCGCCGGCCGACCAGCAGCAGGCTTTCTGGCGGGCGGTGGCCGAGGCGGCGTCGCGCCGCCTGAGCGACCGGCCGCTGTGGCTGAGCACCTGCGGGCTGGGCGTCGCCTGGCTCCACGCCCGGCTCGACACCCGGCCCAAGTACTACACTCACCGGCCGTATCGCAGCGCCGCGACGCGCGGTCGCTAGGACACCTTAAGGGCTGGTCGCGACCTGCGCGGCCGGGTGGTCCAAGGGCTCGTAGGTCGGCCACAGGCCGGCGGCGAGCGCCGCGAGGGACGGCGCGGGCTGGCCGAGGCGGTGCCGGTAGATCCACAGGTTGGTCATGATCCGCTCGACGAACAGACGGGATTCCAGCAGAGGCAGGCTTTCGATGAATAGCAGGGGATCGTCGATGCGCCCCATCTGCCGCTGCCACTTGCCCAGGTTGCCCGGCCCGCCGTTATAGGCCGCCGCCAGGCGCAGCAGGTCGCCGTCCACCCGGCGCGTGGCCAAGAGCCGCGCGAGATAGCGCTGTCCCAACAGCAGGTTTCGCGCCGGATCGTAGAGCAGATCCCGGCTGCGGCCCCGGTACCTGGTCTGCCGATCGAGCGCCGAGGCGGTGCGGGGCATCAATTGCATGAGGCCGCGCGCGCCGGCCGGGCTCCTGGCGCGCGGGTCGAACGACGACTCCTGGCGAATGAAGGCATAGACCAATGCGCGGTCGAGGGTGTAGCCGCCGGCCGGCCGCCAGACCGGCACGGGATAGAGGACCGGCGCGAGGTCGTGCCGCGACCAGCCGGAGGCCCGGTCGCGCAGCAGCCGGCGGGCCACCTCGAGCCCGAGGCGCGGCAGCCCGGCGGACTGGGTGACGACCAGCAGCGCCCGCGCCGTCGCCGCCTCCCGCCAGTCGGGCAGCGCCAAGAGCTCCTGCTC
>JAWWCG010000113.1:0-8816 GCA_033720555.1 Kiloniellales bacterium
GCCCAGTGCGAGGCGCTCAAGGTCGCCGGCATCTTCGAGACCCCCATCGAGGAGCCCTGGGTCACCCAGATCCATCAGGCCCTGCTCAGGGCCGAGGACGAGCTCGACATCGACTACACCTGGTCCGAGAGCGTCAAGTCGGCGGACTTCGCGCGGGTCATGCGGGACTACGCCGAGCAGGGCTACCAGCTCATCATGGGCGACGCCTTCGGCGCCGAGCGGATCGCCCGCCGGGTGGCGCGGGACTACCCGGACATCGCCTTCGTCTTCGGCTCCGGCGTCGGCCCCGCCGACCCGAACTTCGGCGTCTTCGACAACTGGATCCACGAGCCGGCCTATCTGTCGGGCATGATCGCGGGGCGGCTCACCGAGTCCGACACCGTCGGCGTGGTCGGCGGCCTGGCGATCCCCGAGATCAACCGCCTGTCGAACGCCTTCTGCGCCGGCGCCAGGGAGGTCAACCCCGAGGTCGCCTGCAAGTTCTCCTTCATCGGCTCGTTCTTCGACCCGCCGAAGGCCAAGGAGGCCGCGATCGCCCAGATCGAGGCCGGCGTCGACGTGATCTACGCCGAGCGCTTCGGCGTCATCGAGGCGGCGCGGGACAAGGGCGTCCTGGCGATCTCCAACATGTCGGACCAGGCCTCGCTCGCGCCGGAGACGGTGATCACCGGATCGGTCTGGGACATGTGGCCGACGGTCAAGCACGTGATCGACCTGGTGCGCGCCGGCGTGTTCACGGCCCAGGACTTCGGCGGCTTCTCCTACATGGCCAAGGGCGGCTCCTACCTCGCCCCCTATCACGCCTTCGAAGACAAGCTGCCGGACGAGGTGAAGCAGATGGTGGCGGAGCGCCGGCAGGAAATCCTCGACGGCATGTTCCGCGTCGACGTGGACGAGAGCCCGCCACGCTCCAACTGAACGCAGCGCGGCACCAGGACGGGCGGCCCGGGACGGACCGGCGAAGACCTTGGGACTCCCTGGCATGACCGACGACACGCCGCTTCTGGCCATGCGCGGCATCTGCAAGAGCTTCGGGCCGGTGCGCGCCAACCACGACGTCGATCTGAGCCTCCGCCGGGGCGACGTCCTGGGCCTGCTGGGCGAGAACGGCGCCGGCAAGACGACCCTGATGAACGTCCTGTTCGGCGCCTACGCGGCCGATGCCGGCCGCATCGAGATCGACGGCCGGCCGGTCGCGATCCGCTCCTCCGCCGACGCGATCGCCCATGGCATCGGCATGGTCCACCAGCACTTTCGCCTGGTCGCCAATCACAGCGTGCTCGAGAACCTCATGGTCGGGCGGAAGGGCAAGGCCGGCAGGCTCGACCGCGCCGGCGCCGCCGCGCGCCTGGCCGAGATCGGCGCGGCCTACGGCCTCCGCCTCGACCCCGACGCCCGGGCCGGCGACCTCGCCGTCGGCGCGCAGCAGCGCCTGGAAATCGTCAAGGCGCTGTTCCGCGGCGCCCGGATCCTGATCCTGGACGAACCGACCGCCGTGCTGACCCCGCAGGAGAGCGAGGGGCTGTTCCGGGCCGTGCGCGCCCTGGCGGACGACCGCATGGGCGTGATCTTCATCTCCCACAAGCTCAAGGAGGTGTGCGCGATCACCAACCGCATCGTCGTCATGCGCCGCGGCGAGGTGACGGCCCGGCTCGACACCGCGCCGGCGCTGAGCGAGCGACGCCTGGGCGAGCTGATGTGCGGCCACGCACCGCGACCTCCGGAGAAGCCGGCGGCCGCGCCCGGCCGGGTCCTGCTGCGGCTCGACGGCGTCACGGCCGGCGGCAGCCCCGAGCGGCCGGCGCTCAAGGACCTGTCGCTCGAGGTCCGGGCCGGCGAAATCCTCGGCCTCGCCGGCGTCTCCGGCAACGGCCAGAGCGAGCTGGGCGACGTCGTCGCCGGCGTGCTGCCGCCCCTGGCCGGCGCCATCGAGATCGACGGCACGCGTCTCCGCCGCCCGAGCGTGATGCGCGTTCAGGCCCTCGGCGTCGGCCGGGTGCCGGAAGACCGCCTGGGTAGCGGTCTGATCGCCGCGCTGCCGCTCGCCGACAACCTAGCGCTGCCGCGCGTCCGCCAGCCGCCCTTCAGCCGCCGCGGCCTGCTCGACCGGCGCGCCATGCTCGCCTTCGCCGCCGAGCAGGTGGCGCGCTTCGCCATCAAGACGGCGGGCGTCGAGGCGCGCACCGGCACGCTGTCGGGCGGCAATCTGCAAAAGGCGCTGCTTGCCCGCGAGCTCGCGTGGGACCCCCTGGTGCTGCTCGCCGCCCAGCCGACCCGCGGCCTCGACGTCGGCGCCGCCGAGTTCGTCCACCGCCAGTTCCTCGACTTGCGCGCTCGCGGTCGCGCGCTGCTGGTGATCAGCGAGGATTTGGAAGAGCTCTTCGCCCTCGCCGACCGCATCGCGGTGATCTACGAGGGCCGCATCGTCGCCGTGATCCCCGCCGCCGAGGCGACCGCTCGGACGGTCGGCCTGCTGATGGCCGGCGGGCGGCGGGCAGCGGCATGAGACTGCGCCTGGAGCCGCGCGAGACCGCCTCGCCCTGGCTGAACCTCGCCCTGCCGCTGGTCGCCGTCGCCGCCACCCTGGCGCTCTGCAGCGGCCTGATCTCGCTCGCCGGCGCCGACGTCGCCGAGGCCTATGGGGTGCTCTTCGCGAGCCCCTTCGACAGCAAGTTCAACCTCGTCGAGACCCTGGTCAAGGCCGCCCCCCTGGTGCTGACCGGCCTCGCCGTCGCGGTCGCCTTCCGCGCCAAGTTCTGGAACATCGGCGCCGAGGGGCAGTTCCTGATGGGCGCCATGGCGGCCGTCTTCGTGGGCACCCAGGCGGCGCTGCCCGCCTGGTCGCTGGTGCCGCTGATGATCCTCGCCGGCAGCCTCGCCGGCGGCCTCTGGGGCGCCTTGCCGGCGCTCCTCAAGACCCGCCTGCAGGTCGACGAGGTGGTGACCACGCTGCTGCTCAACTTCGTCGTCTTCTACGCCATGACGGCCCTGCTCGACGGCCCCTGGACCGACCCCTTGAGCGGCTATCCGGACTCGCCGGACATCCGCCCGGCGGCGGAATACCCGATCCTGATGAGCGCGACGCGCCTGCATCTCGGCGTGCCGCTGGCGGCGATCGCGGCGCTCGCCGTCTGGTGGCTGATGCGCCGGACCACCCTGGGCTTCGCGATCCGCGCGGTCGGCGAGAACCCGCGCGCCGCCGCCTACGCCGGGCTCGGGGTCGGCCGGGTCGTCCTCCTGACGGCGCTGATCTCCGGCGCGCTGGCCGGCCTCGCGGGGGTCGGCGAGGCCGCCGGCCTGCATTTCCAGGTCATGGCCGGCATCTCGAGCGGCTACGGCTACACCGGCATCGTGATCGCCATGCTGGCCCGCCTCAACCCGCTCGGCGTGGTGCCGGCGGCGCTGTTCTTCGCCGTCGTCATCACCGGGGCCGAGGCCATGTCGCGCAGCACCGGCGTGCCGGTCTTCCTGGCCGACGTGATCCAGGGCACCGCCCTGCTGACCATGCTGATCGCGCTCCACTTCGCCAACTACCGGCTTCGCGTGAGAGGGGCCGGCGATGGATGACGTCCTCGCGCCCCTGCTGCAGGCCGGCTTCTTCGCCGCGGTGATCCGCATCGCCACGCCGCTTCTGTTCGCCACCATCGGCGAGCTCCTCGCCGAGCGCGCCGGGGTGCTCAACCTCGGCATCGAAGGCACCATGCTGCTCTCGGCCATGACCGGCTTCACCGCCGCCTACTTCACCGGCTCCTTGTGGCTCGGCGTCGCGGTGGCGCTGGTCACCGGGGTCGCGGCCGGCGCGCTGATGGGCCTGCTCACCGTGACCCTCGGCCTGAGCCAGCACGTCTCGGGCCTGGGCGTGACCCTGCTCGCCTCCGGCCTCGCCTTCTATCTCTATCGCGTGGTGTTCGGCGAACCTTCGACGCCGCCCGGCATCGCGCCCTTCGAGCCGGCGCCGGTGCCGTTCCTGTCCGAGATTCCGGTCCTGGGGCCAGTCCTCTTCACGCAGTACGCCCTGGTCTATGTCGCCCTGCTGCTGGTGCCGGTCGCCGCGTTCCTGCTCTACCGGACGCCCTGGGGACTGCGCCTGAGGACCGTGGGCGAGTCGCCGCGGGCCGCCGACGCCGCCGGGGTCGGCGTCGCCTGGATGCGCTATCAGGCGCTCATCCTGTCGGGCGCCCTGATGGCGCTCGGCGGCGCCTTCCTGTCGATGGCCCAGTTCAATGCCTTCACCTTCGGCGTCGTCTCCGGGCGCGGCTGGGTGTGCATCGCCCTGGTGGTGTTCGGCCAGTGGAAGCCGTGGCGCGCCGCGGCCGCCGCCGTTCTCTTCGCCTTCATCGACGCCCTGCAGCTCCGCCTGCAGGCCAGCGCCGGCCTCGACATCCCCTATCAGGTCTTCCTCATGATGCCCTTCGTGCTCACCATCCTCGCCATGGCCGTGCTATCACGCAACGCCCGGGCGCCGGCGGCGCTCCTGGTGCCGTTCCGCAAGGAGGAGCGCTGATGTTCGACCTGATGATCCGCGGCGCCACCCTGCCGGACGGGCGCACGGGCATCGACATCGCCGTCGCCGGCGGAAAGATCGCCGACCTCGGCCCGGGTCTGGCGGGCGACGCGGCGCTCAACGTGGTCGCCAATCCCTTGGTCAACATCACCCTGCAGGGGCGCGACGACGGCTATCCCAAGCGCCGCGGCATGGCCCGGGTGCCGGAGCTGATGGCCGCGGGCCTCACCGTCGCCTTCGACCAGGATTGCGTCATGGACCCGTGGTATCCGCTGGGCGCCGCGGATATGCTGGACGCGGCCTCCATGGGCCTTCACGTCGGCCACATGACCGGCCGGGACGCCATGCGGGCCTGCTTCTCGGCCGTGACGGAGAACCCGGCCAGGATCCTCGGCCTCGAGGGATACGGCCTGGCGCCGGGCTGTCATGCCGACCTGGTCGTGCTGCAGGCGCGCGATCCGGTCGACGCGATTCGGCGGCGCGCGCGCCGGCTTCGCGTGCTGCGCCGCGGCCGGGTGATCGCCAGGACGCCGCCGCACGTGAGCTAGCTCGATCTGCCCGGCCGGCCGCCGAGGGTCGATTACGGCCCGCTGTGAGCGGGCGTCCCCTTCCGACCGCTTGCGGGGGGTCGCGGCCGGTCGCGCGCCCAGGCCTTTTCTCGCGGTTCCGGCGGGGGCAAACTGAAGCGCACGGCCGACGGGATCGGGCCGGCCGTGTCGGCGGCCCCCCCGGAAAGCCGTCGGAGAAGCCGTCGGGGAAGCCAGCGGGGGAACCATCGGGGACGGCGATGGCCGGAGGCGTATTTGGTTAGGGAGGCGGCAGCATGAGCGGGTCTTCGTTCCTCGCCGATCTGCTGGTCAGCGTGAGCGACCGCGGGCGGGCCCTGCTCGGGCGCGGCGGCACGGCGGCGGCGGGCGGCGCGGCCGGATTGATCGAACAGTGCGAGGCGCTCTTGAGCGGCCGCGGCGAGGCGACCGGCATGGCCATCGCGCTCGATATCCTGGAGCGCTACCGCGCCCTCGACGAAGCCGAGCGGCTCCACGTGTTCCAGGCGCTGGCGACCCGTTTCGGGGTCGAGGAGAAGCGCTTTCAAGAGGCGCTCGCGGCCTGGCAGGCGGAGCCCTCGGACGACCGGGCGGCGGCGCTGCACTTCGCCTCCGAGCCGCGCCGCCAGGAGCTGTTCCGCCGGCTCAACCGGGCGCCCGGCGGCATGGCGGCGCTGGTCGCCATGCGCGACGATGTCCTCGACCTGCTGCCCGAGCGGCCCGAGCTGAAGAGCGTGGACCGAGATTTCCACCATCTGCTCTCCTCCTGGTTCAATCGCGGATTCCTCGTGTTGCAGCGGATCGACTGGACCACGCCGGCGATCATCCTGGACAAGATCATCCGCTACGAGGCGGTCCACGAGATTCACGACTGGGACGACCTGCGCAGCCGCATCGACCCGCCGGACCGGCGGTGCTACGGCTTCTTCCACCCGGCGCTCGCCAACGAACCGCTGATCTTCGTCGAGGTCGCGCTCACCCGCGAGGTGCCCGACGCCATCGCGCCGATCCTGGCCGAAGACCGCACGGCGATCCGGGAGGCGGACGCGACCACGGCGGTCTTCTACTCGATCTCCAACTGCCAGCGCGGCCTCAAGGGGGTCTCGTTCGGCAACTTCCTGATCAAGCAGGTGGTCGACGAGCTGGCGCGCGACCTGCCGGGGATCGAAACCTTCGTCACGCTGTCGCCGGCGCCGGGCTTCGCCGCCTGGCTGCGGGGCCTCGACGAGGACGACCAAGGCCTGGTGGACGCCGAGGAGCGCGCCAAGCTGCTGCGTCTCCACGAGGACGGCTGCCCGCGCGACGCGGCGGCCGTGGCGGAGCTGAAGCCCCTCCTGCTGCGCCTGGCCGCCCACTACTACCTGCTCGCCAAGAGCCGGCGCGGCGAGCCCCTCGACCCGGTCGCCCGGTTCCATCTCGGCAACGGCGCCCGCCTGGAGCGCCTCAACTGGCCCGCCGACCGGTCGAAAAAGGGCATCGCCCAGGGCGTCGGCCTGATGGTCAACTACCTCTACGATCAGAAGAAGGTCGAGCAGAACCACGAAGCCTACGCCAATCACGGCGAGATCGCGGCGGCGTCCGCCGTGACGCGGCACCTCAAGGCGCCATCGCACAACGAGGCACGAGTGAAGGCATGAGCGAGAACCTGTTCACCAAGATCGCCGCGCGAAGCGCCGACCACGACCGCGTGTTCATCCGAGAGCCCGACGGGACGAGCCTGAGCTACGGCCGCGCCTTCGCCCGCGCCGGCCAGTTCGCCAACGTGCTGGCGGGGCTCGGCGTCGCGCCGGGCGACCGAGTCGCGGTCCAGGTGGAGAAGTCGGCCGACGCGCTACTGCTCTACCTCGGGACGCTGCGGGCCGGCGCCGTCTTCCTGCCGCTCAATACCGGCTACACCGGCCCCGAGCTCGCCTACTTCCTCGGCGACGCCGAGCCCCGCGTCTTCGTCGCGGCGCCGGCCGCCGAGAGCGCCGCCGAGGCGATCCGCCGCGAGGCCGGGGTGGCCCACCTCGCCACCCTCGGGCCGGGCGGCGCCGGCTCCCTGGCCGAGACGGCCAACGCGGCCGAGGACGAGTTCGCCGACGTGGCGCGCGGCGCCGACGACCTCGCCGCCATCCTCTACACCTCCGGCACCACCGGGCGTTCCAAGGGGGCCATGCTGACCCATGGCAACCTCGCCTCGAACGCCCTGACCCTGGCGGACTACTGGCGCTTCACCTCGGACGACGTGCTGCTGCACGCGCTGCCGATCTTTCACACCCACGGCCTCTTCGTCGCGACCAACATCACCCTGGTGGCGGGCGCCTCGATGATCTTCCTGCCGGCCTTCGATCTCGACGAGGTCCTGCGCCTGCTGCCCCAGGCGACCGTCATGATGGGGGTGCCGACCTTCTACACCCGCCTGCTCGCGCGGCCGGAGTTCGACCGCGACCTGGTCGCGCACATGCGCCTCTTCGTGTCGGGCTCGGCGCCGCTTTCGGCCGAGACCCACAAGGCCTTCCAGGCCCGCACCGGCCACGCGATCCTGGAACGCTACGGCATGACCGAGACCAACATGAACACCTCGAACCCCTACGACGGGGCGCGGCGCGCGGGCACCGTCGGCTTTCCGCTGCCCGGCGTCGAGATCCGCATCGCCGACCCGGAAAGCGGCGCGCCCCTGCCGGCGGGCAAGGTCGGCATGATCGAGGTGCGCGGCCCCAACGTCTTCAAGGGCTACTGGCGCATGCCGGAGAAGACCGCGGCCGAGTTCCGCGACGACGGCTTTTTCATCAGCGGCGACCTCGGGCGGTTCGACGACCAGGGCTACCTGAGCATCGTCGGCCGCGAGAAGGACCTGATCATCAGCGGCGGCTACAACGTCTACCCGGCCGAGGTCGAGAACGCGCTGAACGCGCTCGAGGGCGTCGCCGACTGCGCCGTGATCGGCGCGCCGCACCCGGACTTCGGCGAGGCGGTGACCGCGGTCGTCGTGCCGGACCACGGCGCGCGCGAGGACGAGCAGGAGATCCGCGCCACCCTCGCCACCCAACTGGCCAAGTACAAGGTGCCCAAGCGGGTGCTGTTCGTCGACGACCTGCCGCGCAACAAGATGGGCAAGACCGAGAAGAAGATCCTGCGCGAGCGCTACCGCGACCTCTTCGCCGGCGGGTGAGCCGGCCTGCGCGCCCGACGGGAGCACGGCGACGGCGGCCGGGCGGCGGCCGGGCGGCGGCGGGATCGGCGGCGCATGGCCGTCATCGTGCTTGGCGAGCACGGCGGGGAGTGGCATCCTAGGCCATACGCAAGGTCGAAACCGATCGCGGGCAGCCCCGACCGGTTCGACGTTTCCGAGATTTGGCCAAGGCCATCGTCGGACTCCGTTCCAGGGCCTTCGCCTCGCGTGAGGGACGCCGAATGAAACAGCTCGTCTTACTGGCCGTCATGCTCGCCCTGGCCCTGTCGTCGGTCGGGACCCGCGCCGACTATCTGGCCGACTATCTCGGCGCCGCGCCGCGCGCCGGCGACGGCTGGAGCTATTCGGTCATCGCCGACGGCCTGGACAGCGTCGACAACGTCGCGGTCGGGCAAGCCGGCGAAATCTACGTCAGCTCCGAGGTCGGGGCGGCAAAGGGCGCCGTCCTTCAACTCACCGACGGCGCGCCGCTCGTCTTGTTGGACGACGTCACGCGTCCCGACGGCTTGGCGCTCGGGCCCGGCGTTCTCTTCGTCACCGAGGAAACCGACAACGGCCGGGTGCTGGAGCTCAGGCTCGACGACAGGTCCCA
>JAWWCG010000114.1:0-8789 GCA_033720555.1 Kiloniellales bacterium
CCGGCCGAAATCGCCCGGCCCCGGCCCCGCCCGCGTCGCCGGTGTCGCCGGTGCCGCCCGCCGCTCTGCCGCCTCCTCGCCGGCTGTGCTCCCCGTCACGCCTGTCCTCCCGACCGCTCGCGGCGGGAGTCTAGCGGGCGTCGCCGGCGTCTTCCAGCTTTGCCGAGGCGGTGCGGCCCTGCCAGGCGCCGCGCGCCGCCGCCAAGCTAGACGTCCGTCGCCAGCTCGGCGAAGCGCGCGAGGAAGCGCTCCTTGGCCTCGGTCGGCGGCCAGGCCTCGAGGCGGAGCCCGTCGAGCCCGCGCGGGCGGCCGAAGTAGCGGTGGCCCTCGAGCGAGGAGAACCCGGCGAGCTGGGTCGCCTCCAGATAGGCGGCGGCGCGGTCGGCGCGCTTGATCAGCAGGCCGGCGCTCTTGGGCGGCCGCGCGGGCAGGCCGAAGCGCAGGTTGACGGCCGTCTGCAGGCGCGCCTCGAGGGCCTTGTAATCGAGGCCGACGGCGGCCTTGAACGGGGTGATGAGGTCGCCGATCACGTATTCGGGCGCGTCGTGCAGGAGCGCCCAAAGGCGCCACGCCCGCGGCGCCTTCGCCCGGAGACGCCCGACCAGCTCCTCGACCAGCAGCGAATGCTGGGCGACGGTGTAGGCCCAGCGCCCCGTGGTCTGGCCGTTCCAGCGGGCGACCCGGGAGAGGCCGTGGGCGATGTCCTCGATCTCGACGTCGAGCGGCGAGGGGTCGAGCAGGTCGAGCCGCCGCCCGGACAGCATGCGCTGCCAGGCGCGGGCCGGCGGCGGCGCGGCGGCGCGTTTCTGTCTTGCCATGGGATCGCTCGCTTGCCCCGGAGTGAAACCGACGGCGATGGTGGCCAGGGCGACGCCGGGCGTCAATGCGCGCGCCGCGCGGCTCGCGGGGCCGGGCCCGGCGCGCTGGTCAGCGACCGCCTCGCGCCTCGCGCTCGACCTCTTCGAGCAGCGCGGATACCAGGGACGACTGTCGGGCGGAGGGCTTGAGGATCAGCGACTGCTGGGAGAGGTAGGACAGGTTCTCGCCGGGCAAGGCCCGCATCTGGCCGGATTCGACCCATTTGGCCGCGAAGTGGCTGGGCAGGAAACCCACGAAGCGGCCGCTGAGGACGAGAACCGCCACGGCGTCGATGCTCGAGATGCGCGCGCCGACGGTCAGGTTGCCGAACCGCTCGATGTCGAAGTCCAAGTTGTAGTCGCGGATCGCCGCCGGATGGTCGGCCAGGTCCGCGCTCGAGAAGCTCGTCTGCACCGACTCGAAGAGCGGATGGCGCGCGCCGCAGAAGACCTCGTGGCGTTCCTCGAACAGGGGGATGAACTCGAGGCCGGCGATCGATCTGACGAAAGGCCCGATGGCGACGTGGAGGCGCTCGTCCAGAACCGCGCGCTCCAGCTCGTGGCGGGAATCGACCACCAGCTCGAACTCCACGTCGGGGTTCTTGACGTTGATGCTATGGACGATGTTCGGCAGCGGGAAATCCGGGTGCGACACCAGGCAGTCCACAAAGCCGATCGACAGCCGGCCGGCGAGCCGGTCCTTCATCTCGGCCAGAGAGGCGCCGTAGGCGTCGATCCGATTCAGCAGCTTGCGGCTCTCCTCGTAGACCAGCCGGCCCCGTTCGGTCAGCCTGAAGCCGCTTCGCCCCCGCTCGCACAGGCGAAAGCCGATGCGCTTCTCGAAATCCGAGATGTGGGTGCTGATGGTCGACGTCGAGATGTTGAGCCGGGATTGCGCCGCGGCGAAACCGCCGCATTCGACGACCGCTTCGAACACCCTGATCAGACGGAGATCGAAACTGGAAAGACGCGGCATCGGCCCCTCTGCGAGGATAGTTTGAGCTTGGCGAAACCGGGGTTGGAGACACAAGGATACGTCGCCGCACTATAGGCACGTAATCTAGCTGATAAAAGCGCGCCGGGCGCCGGCATGGCCGCCCGATCGAAGCGAGCTTCAACGACCTAACCGAGATGACAGAAAGGCGGATCATGGATACGTCGACCGGCGATCGCGACATCCTGAGCACGGCAAGAGAGACCGATCACGTCACGTTTCAGGAGACGACCCGTAGGTCGGAGACGGGCTTCGACCTGCCGATGATCGTTCACGACCGGCTGGCCTTCTCGCCGGAGGAGTACGTCCGCCGCTACGACGTGATCCAGGCGGCCATGGCGGAACGGGAGCTCGACGCGCTGCTGGTCCGGGGGCCCGAGAACATCACCTATCTCAACGGCTACGAGACGCCGGGATATTACAAGTACCACTGCATCGTGGTGCCCAAGAACGGCGAGCCGGTGTTCATGGTGCGGGACTTCGAATGGATCAACACCCCGGAGTTCGCCTGGAGCACCAAGTTCGTCAAGGTCTACGATTGGGACCACCCGCCGACGATCACGGCCAACGTCCTCAAGCAGCTCGGCCTCGACGACGCCAAGCGCATCGGCGTCGAGAAGCAGTGCTTCTTCTTCACCGTGGACGAGATGGAGACCCTCGCCCGGGAGCTGCCGAGCAACGAGTACGTCGACGCGACGCAGATCCTCTGGGACGCGCGCATGGTCAAGTCCGCCGAAGAGGTGGCGGTCATGCGGCGTTCGGCGACGCTCGTCGACAAGGCCATGCTGGCCGGCTGGGAGGCCACGCGCGCCGGCGCCTCGGGCGATTCGATCAACGCCGTCGTCAACAAGACGCTGCTGGAGCACGGCGGCGAGTACATGGGCCTGCCGCCCTTCGTCTTGGCCGGCGAGCGCAGTTGCCTGCCGCACCAGACCGGCGGCGCGAACTGTCTCGGCGAGGAGGACGTCATGTATTTCGAGATCTCCGCTTCGCAGCGCCGCTATACCGCCGCCTTGATGCGGACCGTCTTCGTCGGCGCGCCCCGGGACGAGTGGCGGCGCGCCGCCGAGGCGTGCATCGGCGCGGTGGAGGCCGCGCTCGAGGTCATCAAGCCCGGCGTCACGCCGCACGACGCCGACCTGGCGGCGCGCAAGGTGACCACCGACGCCGGCTTCGCCGACTACCACCGCAACCGCCTGGGCTACAGCATCGGCATCAGCTATCCGCCGGACTGGGGCGAGGGCGAGATCATCTCGCTGCGCCAGGGCGAGCACCGCCCGCTGCAGGCCGGGATGACGTTCCACATGCCGCCCTTGTGCCTGAAGTACCGCGAGTTCGGCATCGGCTTCTCCGAATCGATCGTGGTGACCGAGACCGGCTGCGAGCGGCTTTCCAAGCTTCCGCGGGAGCTGGTCATCAGGTGACGGACGTCGCCGCCGGCCCGGCCGGCCCCGATGCCAGTCGCATTCTCCGGGATCTCAAGGCGCTGTCCGCGATCGGCGGCGCCGCGGCGGGTGGCGTCGACCGGCCGGCGTTCTCTCTGGCCTACAGCGAGGCCGTCGCCTGGCTCGCGGAGCTGGCTCGTCGGGCGGGCCTGCGCGTGAGGCAGGACGCGGCCGGCAACCTGATCGCGCGCCTCGGCCCGCCGGACGCTCCCGCCGTGGTGTGCGGCTCGCACATCGACAGCGTCCCCGGCGGCGGCATCTACGACGGCACCCTGGGCGTCCTCGCCGGGCTCGAATGCGCGCGCGCCCTGGCCGATCGGGCCGCGGGCCTCACGAAGGCCTTCGAGGTGGTTGCCTTTGTCGACGAGGAGGGCGCTTATCTCAGCCTGCTCGGATCGCGGGCCATGGCGGGCGACCTCGATCCCGGCGAGTTGGCCGCCGCCCACGGCCGCGACGGCAGGCCTCTTGCGGCGGCGATGCGGCAGGCGGGCCTCGACCCGCGACGCGTTCTCGAGGCGGCGCGCCCGGCGAGCGACATCGCCGCCTACGTCGAGCTGCACATCGAGCAGGGACCGGTGCTGGAGTCGACGCCCTGCGACATCGGGATCGTGACGGATATCGTCGGGCTGCACGCCGCCGAGCTGACCTTTCTCGGCGAGGCCAATCACGCCGGAACGACGCCCTTGAGCCTTCGCAAGGACGCCTTTCGCGCGGCCGCGCAGGCCGTCACCGAATGTTTCGACTTGGTCGAATCGGCCTTTCCCGCCGACACCCGGCTCACCTATGGCGAGGTCGCGCTCGCGCCCGGCGCCAGCAACGTGGTCCCGGGAGAGGTGCGCCTGACCCAAGAAATTCGCGCCATCCGCACGCCCGACATCGATCGTGCGCTCGCCGAGACCCGCGCGACCGCCGAGCGGGTCGCGGCGCTGCGCGGCGTCGGGCTGCGCTGCGAGGCCCGGTCCTTCGACCCGCCGGTCGCCATGTCGGAAGATCTCGTCGCGCTCATCGAGGCGGTCGCCGCGGAGCAAGGGGCGAGCGCGCTGCGCATGGCCTCCGGGGCCGGGCACGATGCCCAGGCCATGGCCAAGCGGTGGCACAGCGGCATGATCTTCGTGCCCAGCGCCGGCGGCGTCAGCCACAATCCGGCGGAAGAGACCGGTCCGGCCGAGATCGAACGCGGCGCCCGCGTGCTCTACGGGGTGGTGGAGCGCCTGGTGTCCGGGCCGGCGACGTGAGCCGGAGGCGGTCCGCGCCGGGGAGGGGCGACCCTTGGGGCGCGCTCAAACCGAAGTTTGAGCCTCCGCTATGTTCGCTGGCGGGCGAAATGAGTAGGATTTCGGCCGATTCGCCGGCCTTTCTTCCAACCGCACTGACGCCAAGAGCGAGAGCAAAGCCATGATCCGCGACTACTACGGGTATCGGGCCAGACTCGGTTTGGTCTACATGGCCTCCAGCACGGTCATGGAGCCCGAGTTCGCGGCCATGGCGCCCGAGGGCGTGTCGTTTCACACCTCGCGCCTCCACCTGCCCGAGGCGAGCGTCGAGGGCCTGACCGCGATGATGGAGGCCGACGACACCGAGCGATGCGTCGCGGAGCTGGCGCGCGCGCCCCTCCACGCGATCGTGTTCGGCGGCACCAGCGCGACCTTCCTCGAAGGCATCGGCTACGACCGATCGATCATCAAGCGCATGGAATCGGCCAGCGCGGGCATTCCCGTCACCACGACGTCGACGGCGAGCCTTCAGGCGCTCAAGGCGCTGGGCGCCTCGTCGATCTCGCTGGTCACGCCCTACATCGACGAGGTGACCGAGCGCGCCCGCCGCTTCTTCGGCGACAACGGCCTGAAGATCTTGAGCGCCGACGGCATGGGCCTGCGGCAGGATCACGACATCGGCGCGGTGACGACCGAGCGGACCTACGACTTCGCGCGGCGCTCGGTTCGCGACGAGGCCGACGCCGTTTTCATTAGCTGCACGAACTTGCGAACGATCGGCGCCATCGCCGCTCTGGAGGAGGACCTGGGCAAGCCGGTCGTCTCGGCGGTCCAGGCGTCGTTCTGGGGGGTCTTGCGGCTGGCCGGCGTTCGCGCGCCGGTGAGCGGGTTCGGCCGGCTGCTGGAGATCTGAACGGCCGCACTGCCGCGCCCGTGCCTTCGGGTGCGGTCCCGATCCACAAACCAGAGGAGGCTCCCATTCCAAATCTTCGAAAACTGCGCACGGCGGCCGCGGCCGCGGTGCTCGCCCTAGCGCTTTCCGCGCCGGCGCTGGCGCCGGCCGGGGCGCTCGAGATTCGCGCCGCCACCGAGGTCGCCGCGGGCGGCGATCTGGAAATCCTTCTTCAGGAGTTCAAGAAAGCGGCGGAGAGCCGCGGCGGCTTCGAGGTCAAGGTCTATTCCGGCGGCGCCCTCGGCACCCAGCGGCAGCTCCAGGAACAGGTGCAGCTCGGGACCATCGAGGCCATCGCGACGGCCTCGGACATCGTCGAGATGGCGCCCGAGTTCGGCGTCTTCGACCTGCCCTTCCTGTTCAAGGACTCCGAGCACGCCTATCGCGCGATGGACGGCGAGCTCGGCGACAAGCTGAACGAGGGTCTGGTGGCGAACCGCCAAGTGCGCGTCATCGCCTTCGGCGAGCTCGGCTTCCGCCACATCACCAATGCCAAGCGCCCGATCGAGACCCCCGACGACCTCGCCGGCTTGAAGATTAGGACGCCGAACAACAAGCTGCGCATCGCCGCGTTCGAGGCGCTGGGCGCCGCGCCGACTCCGGTCTCCTATTCCGAGCTTTATTCGGCCCTCCAGCAGGGCGTGGTGGACGGCCAGGAAAACCCCCTGTCCACCGTCGAGGAAAAGTCGCTTTGGGAAGTGCAGGACTACATCTCCCTGACCTATCATGTCTTCACGCCGGCCTACCTGGTGGTCAGCGAAACGTGGTGGCAGGGACTGGACGAGTCGCAGCGCCAGCTCTTGCAAGAGGCGGCGGCGGAGGCGGGTGAGCGCCAGCGCGCGATCCTCTCCGGCAAGGTGGACGAGCTGCGCAAGCTCGCTGCCGACAAGGGGATGGCGATCAACGCCCCGGAGCTGGAGCCGTTCGTGGCCAAGTCCCGCGTCGTCTGGGACCAGTTCACCGAACAGCACGGCGACGCGCTGGTCGCCGCCGTCGAGGCCGCGCGCTGAGGCGATAAGCGGATCGGATATCGGGAGGGCCGGACCACATGCTGCGTCTAATCGACCGCTCGGTCGAGATGGTTCTGGCCCTCCTGATGGCGGCCATCGTGACTTTGATCTTCGTCGCCGTCTTCTTTCGCTTCGTCGTCGTCGACCCGATTACCTGGGCGGAGGAGGTCGCGCGCTTCTGCATCGTCTGGGTGAGTTTCCTCGGCACCTACGTCGCGCACCGGCGCGGCGAGCACATCGCCGTCACCACCGTCGCCGACGCGCTGCCGCCGCGCCTGCGCGCCCTGCTCATGATCGCTCTTCGGCTCCTGCTGCTCGCCTTCATGGCGGTTCTCGTGTGGTACGGCAGCGAATACGCCGTGCGCTTCATGATGTCGCTGTCGCCCTTGCTCGATATCCCGCTCGGCCTGGTTTACGCGGCCATGCCGACAAGCGCGGCCCTGATCATCCTCAGCATCCTGGTCGACTCGGCGGCCGACCTGCGCCGCTGGTTCGCTGCGAAGGCCCCGGAGATCTGAGCCATGGCGCTCGCCGCCGTCGCGCTGCTCGGCCTGCTGATCCTGCTCGGCCTGCCGATCGCATTCGCCATGGGCGTGACCGCCTGGCTCTACCTGGCGGCCAGCGAGCTGCCCCTGATCGTCCTGGCGCAAAGGGTGGCGACGGGCCCGGACAGCTGGGTGCTCCTGGCGATGCCCTTGTTCGTGCTGGCCGGGCTCTTGATGAACGACACCGGGATCTCGACCCGCCTGCTGGCCTTCGCGCGGGCGCTGATCGGCCACCTGCGCGGCGGCTTGGCGATGGTCAACGTCCTGGCCAGCATGCTGTTCGGCGGCATCTCCGGATCCTCGGTGGCCGATACGGCGGCCCTCGGCTCGGTGCTGATACCCGGCATGAGCAAGCAAGGTTACTCGCGCGAGGTCAGCGCCGCGATCACGTCGAGCTCGGGCAGCATCGGCATCATTATTCCGCCCAGCATTCCCATGATCCTCTACGGCGCGATCACCAGCGTCTCGGTCGGCACGCTCTTCATCGCCGGGCTGATTCCCGGACTGCTGATCGGACTGTCCCAGATCATGGTGATCGCCGTCCTCGCTCGGCGCCATAGCTGGGGGGCGGTCGAGACCTTCTCCTGGCGTCGGCTGGGACGCGCCATGGTCGAGGGCGTGCCCGCGCTGGTGATGCCGGTGATCATCATCGGCGGCATCATTTCCGGCGTGTTCACGCCCACCGAAGCGGGCGCCGTCGCGGTTGTCTACGGGGTCGTGGTCTCGGTGGTGTTCTATCGCTCCCTGACGCTGGCGGCGATCTACCGCAGCCTGGTCAACGCCGGCGTGCTGAGCGCCGTCGTCATGATGATCATCTCCACCTCCTACGCCTTCGGTTGGGTGCTGGCGCACGAGGGCGTGCCCCAGATGGTGGCCGGCTGGATCGGCGGGTTCGACCTCGGCCTGGTGGCGTTCCTGCTGTTGTTGAGCGCCGTCCTCATCGCCCTCGGCGCGATTCTCCACGGCGATCCGCTGATGCTGATCATGGTGCCGATCCTCTACCCGGCGGTGATCGCGGTCGGCGGCGACCCGCTGCATCTCGGGATCGTCGTGGTGCTGTGCGTGGCGATCGGACAGCAGACCCCGCCGGTCGGCAGCACGCTCTTCGTGGTCAGCGCGATCGCCCAGCGCAACATCTTCGCCGTCTCGGCCGCGAACCTTCCCTTCGTGCTGACGCTGGTGGCGGCGCTCGGCCTGGTGATCCTGATCCCGGACCTGGTGTTCTGGCTGCCCGAGGCGGTCGGCCTGCGCTGAGGCGCGGGCCCGGTTTTCCCAGCCGGCGGCGCGCGCTATATGTGGCGCCATGAGCTGTGCCGCCACGAGCCCCGCGGAGGCCGCCGCGCCCGACCGCCGCCTATCCGTCGCCCCGATGATGGACCGGACCGACCGGCACGACCGCTATTTCCTGCGCCTGATCACCCGCCGGACCCTGCTCTACAGCGAAATGATCACGACGGCGGCGATCCTGCACGGCGACCGCGAGCGGCTGCTCGGCCACGACCCGGCGGAGCGTCCGCTCGCCCTCCAGCTCGGCGGCGCGTCGCCCGGCGAGCTCGCCGCCTGCGCGCGCATCGCCGAGGCCTACGGCTACGACGAGGTCAACCTCAACGTCGGCTGCCCGAGCGGCCGGGTGCAGAACGCGCGCTTCGGCGCCTGCCTCATGGCGGAGCCGGCGACGGTGGCGGCCGCAGTCGCCGCCATGCGCGCGGCGACCCGCCTGCCGGTCACCGTCAAGACCCGCACCGGCATCGACGACCGCGACACCTACGGGC
>JAWWCG010000115.1:0-8727 GCA_033720555.1 Kiloniellales bacterium
CGAGCGGCCGCGATCGCCGGCGCTGGTCCCGCTACGACGTCGGCGGCGGCCTGCCGGCGGTGCTGGTCGCCGAGGACCGACGCATCGCCTGCCGCATCGAAAACATCTCCCTCACCGGCGCGCGCCTGCGGGTCGCCGAGCCGGCGCCGTGGTCGCTCGGGCTGCGCCTCGAACTGGCGCAGGGGCGCGGCCTCGGCGGGCGCTGCGTCTGGCAGACGTCGGACAGCATCGGCGTCAGTTTCGGATTGACCGCGGAATCCGTCGACCTGGCGATGGCGTGCATCCGGCGCGCGACGGAAGAGGCGGCGCAGGTGATGGCGCCGTCCGCGGCATCCGAGCCGCGGGCCTGATCGCTACCGCCGTCCGGCTCCGGCACCCTGGACTCGGCGGGCGCGGCGGGCCCGCAGCCCCGCCACGGCGGCCAAGACCACGGCCGAGAGCACGACCGCCCCGCCCCCCAGGGTCCAGGGGCTCGGGACCTCGTTGACGGTCAGCCAGACCCAGATCGGCGCCAGGATGGTCTCGCCCAGGCCGTAGAGCGGCACCTCGCCCGAGGGCACCGAGCGGGCGCCGAGGGTGAGAAACAGGAACCCCGCCCCGAGCTGAACGCTGCCCAGCAGAAGCGAGAGCAGCAGGTCGTGCAGCGAGACCGCGAGGCTGTCGGCCATGACCGCCCCGATCAGCAGGCCGACCACGCCCGACAGACAGGTGGCCGGCACCATGTCGACGCCGCTTTGCGAGCGCCAGCCGACGACCGTCACCGCCAGGGTGAGCGGCAGGCCCAGGGCGACCAGGTTGCCGAGCCAGGTGCCGCTGACCAGGCCGTCGGCGAACATCAGCCCGACGCCGCAGACGACGAACACCATCGCCAGGAGCGTCGACACCCGCAACCGCTCGCCCAGCACCAGCCAGCCGGCCGCGGCGGCGAACAAGGGGCCGGCCGAGAGCGTGAAGACCACGTTGGCGACCGAGGTGAGCAGCATGGCGAAGACGTAGCAGACGGTGCCCAGGCCGAGCGACACCGCCGCGACCGCGCCGGGCCAGCCGATCGCCAGGAACGACGCCACGAAGCGCCCGCGGTGCTTGACCGCGAGGTAAAGGGACAGGACCAGGACGAAGCCGATCGCCCGGTAGAAGAGGATCTGCCAGCCGCCGGCCGTCTCGATGTGCCGGATCAGGACGCCGCCGAAGCTGAGGCAGGTGCCGCCCGCCAGCGCGAAAGCGACGCCACGCACGTAGGACGGCCCCGGCCCCGGCCGGCTGGCCGCCGCGTCGGCCCGCGCGGCCGCTCGTGCGTCGTTCGCCATGACGCGCCCTTCCTTGCATCCATCCCCGGCGCCCAACCCCGGCGCCTCCCCTCGCGCCCGGCCCTCGCACCCGGCCCTCGAAGGGGCGCGCCGCGCGGACGAGGGCGCCGCCATCTCTGGGGCGCGCCGAGCGAGAAATCAAGCGCAATCCGGGCCGCGCGCCGCCGGGGCGCAAGCGCAAGGGCGTTTGCCGGCGCGCCCGCAAAAGAGCCTTGGCTTGAGCCGCGCATCCTGGACTCATATATCCAGAGGACTAGAGTGCGGCCCCGGGGCCGCACGCGCGCCTGGCCACGCTTGGGGAGTTCAATGGCAGACACCACGGACAGCTACGGCGTCTTACGCGAGCTCGAGGTCGGCGATCGCCGCTATCGCTACTACAGCCTCGCCGCCCTCGCCGAGGCGGGCTTCGATTCCATCGGGCGACTGCCCTTCTCGCTGAAGGTCCTGCTGGAGAATCTGCTGCGCGGCGAGGACGGCCTCAGCGTGAGCCGCGAGGACATCGCGGCGCTCGCCGGCTGGGCGAGCGAGGGGCGGCCGCAGCGCGAGATCGCGTTCCGGCCGGCGCGCGTCCTGATGCAGGACTTCACCGGCGTGCCCGCCGTGGTCGACCTGGCGAGCATGCGCGAGGCCATGGCGGCGTTGGGCGGCGACCCGCAGCGCATCAACCCGCTGTCGCCGGTCGACCTGGTGATCGACCATTCGGTCATGGTCGACGCCTTCGGCAGTGCCGGCGCCTTCGAGAAGAACGTGGAGATGGAGTTCGCCCGCAACGGCGAGCGCTACGAGTTCCTGCGCTGGGGCCAGGAGGCCTTCGACAACTTCCGCGTGGTGCCACCGGGCACCGGCATCTGCCACCAGGTCAACCTCGAGTATCTGGCGAAGGTGGTGTGGAGCCGCGAGGAGGACGGCGCGACGCTCGCCTATCCCGACACCCTGGTCGGCACCGACAGCCACACCACCATGATCAACGGGCTCTCGGTCCTCGGCTGGGGGGTCGGCGGCATCGAGGCCGAGGCGGCGATGCTGGGCCAGCCGGTCTCCATGCTGATCCCCGAGGTGGTCGGCCTCAGGCTCACCGGCGCCCTCAAGGAGGGCACCACGGCGACCGACCTGGTCTTGACCGTGACCCAGATGCTGCGGCGCCACGGGGTGGTCGGCAAGTTCGTCGAGTTCTGCGGGCCGGGGCTGCAATCCCTCACCCTGGCCGACCGCGCGACCATCGCCAACATGGCGCCGGAATACGGCGCCACCTGCGGCTTCTTCCCGGTCGACGAGGAAACCTTGCGTTATCTGCGCTTCACCGGCCGCGCCGAGCACCAGGTCGCGCTGGTCGAGGCCTATGCCCGCGCCCAGGGCCTGTGGTGCGAGCCCGGCGACCAGGACCCGGTGTTCAGCGACGGCCTGGAGCTCGACCTGGCGACGGTCGAGCCGTCCCTCGCCGGGCCCAAGCGGCCGCAGGACCGCGTCGCGCTCTCCGCCGTGGCGGGCTCCGCGCGCGAGATCATCGCCGACGAAACCGGCGGCGCAGGCAACGGCGCGGGAGATGGCGCAGGCAACGGCACGGGCGGGGGCGCCCAGGTACCCGGCGAGAACTACCGGCTCAACCACGGCGATGTGGTGATCGCGGCGATCACGAGCTGCACCAACACCTCGAACCCCAGCGTGCTGATCGCCGCCGGCCTGCTCGCCCGCAAGGCGCGCGAGAAGGGCCTCACGGTGAAGCCGTGGGTCAAGACCTCGCTGGCGCCGGGCTCCCAGGTGGTCACCGAGTACCTCGAGGCCGCCGGCCTGCAGGACGAGCTGGACGCCCTCGGCTTCGACCTCGTCGGCTACGGCTGCACCACCTGCATCGGCAACTCCGGGCCGCTGCCCGAGCCGATCTCCGAGGCGATCACCGCGGGCGACCTGCACGTGGCCGCCGTGCTGTCGGGCAACCGCAACTTCGAGGGCCGGGTCAATCCGCAGACCCGACTCAACTATCTCGCCTCGCCGCCCCTGGTGGTGGGCTTCGCGCTGGCCGGCTCGATCACCCGCGATCTCTTGACCGAGCCCCTGGGCGAGGGCGCGGACGGCGCCCACGTCTTCCTGAAGGACGTCTGGCCCTCGAGCCAGGAGATCCAGGAGGTCATCGACAGCTCGCTCACGCCGGCCATGTTCGCCGAGCGCTACGCCGACGTCTTCACCGGGCCGGAGCAGTGGCGCGCGATCCGCACCTCGCGCAGCCTGACCTACGACTGGCAGGACGACAGCAGCTACGTGCGCCTGCCCCCCTTCTTCGCCGGCATGACGGCCGAGCCGAGCGCGCCGACCAACGTCGAGGGCGCGCGCGTCCTCGCCATGCTGGGGGATTCGGTCACCACCGACCACATCTCGCCGGCCGGCGCCATCGCGACCGACAGCCCGGCCGGCCGCTATCTGATCGAGCACGGCGTCAAGCCGATCGACTTCAACTCCTATGGCGCGCGCCGCGGCAACCACGAGGTGATGATGCGCGGCACCTTCGCCAACATCCGCATCCGCAACGAGATGGTGCCGGGCATCGAGGGCGGCGTGACGCGCCACCTGCCCGACGACGAGGTCGCCTCGATCTACGACGCCGCCCTCGCCTATCAGGCCGAGGGCGTGCCGCTGGTGGTCATCGCCGGCAAGGAATACGGCACCGGCTCGTCGCGCGACTGGGCGGCCAAGGGCACCCGGCTGTTGGGCGTGCGGGCGGTGATCGTCGAATCCTTCGAGCGCATCCACCGCTCGAACCTGATCGGCATGGGCGTGCTGCCGCTGGTGTTCACGGGCGGCGAAACCCGCAAGACACTGGAGCTGACCGGCGAGGAGACGTTCGACATCGACGGCATCGACGCCGGGCTCAAGCCGCACGCCGAACTGCCCTGCCGGATCACCCGGCCCGACGGCGGCGTCAGCGAGACCAAGCTGCTGTGCCGGATCGACACCGCCGACGAGCTCGCCTATTTCAACAACGGCGGCATCCTCCACTACGTGCTGCGCGATATCCTCAAGACGGCGTGAGCCGCCGGACGCTCCGACTTTATCCTCGGGCGGCCTGTGGGTAAGTGGCCGACAACATGTGGATAAGCGGGGGCCTTATCCCCCGGAATCTGCGATCGCGCCGGGTTCGGCGCTTGCCGCCGGACGCGCCGGGCCGCTAGGATAAAAACGGATCGAGGGGCCCTCGGGTCAACCGGTCCGGGAGACGCCAGGAGCACGGATTCGCGTCCAAGCACTTGGCGTCTTTCTTTTTGTGCGCGCGCCAATTGCGCCCGAGCCGAATGTGCCCGAAACAATTGTGCCCCTGCCGAGCGCCGGGTACTGCTCTAGGGCTTTCCGAGGGATCCGATCGGGGGGTGCCGGAGACGATTCGGCCCGACGCGAAGCTTGAGGTTATCTCGTACGCGTCGGGCCTTTTCGCCAGGAAGGATTCTTCGCGTCCAGCACGGTCAAGGGTCCTAAGAGGTCGGCCGGATTCGTGTCAAGCGGCGAAGCTGGAGCCGAAGGTTGACCCCAAGGCGGACCCTGGGGTGCGCCCCCTCCCGGGGCCTCACAGCACCAAGAGCTCGGCCGCCGCCAGTTTGTAGGTGATCACGTCCTGCACCACCTCGCCGTGGATCTGCACCCGCACCGCGGCGAAGCTGCCGGCCGCCGCGAGGGCCTTGTCCAGGGCGATCCGGTCGGCGCGGCGGATCTTGCTCAGGTCGACCGTCATGGCCTTCTGCTCCGAGCCGGAGCGCAGCCGGTATTCGCCGAGCAGCTTGGTCAGGGCGCCGCTGACCACGACCTGCCGGCCCTTGTATTCGGACGGCTGGCCGACCAGGGCGTCGGCGCTCACGGTGTCCGGCGCGGGCGTCGGGGCCGGCCGCTTGTATTCCCAGGTGAAGTCGTCGTAGAGCACGACCGTGCGCCCGTCCGGCGCTTGCAGCTCCAGCGCCGCGGCCGCCGGCGCGGCGAGCCAGGCGAGCGCCGCCAGGCCCGCGCCCACCGCCACGATTGTTACCGCCACGATTGCTCCGGCCGGTCGCACGCAGATGCCCTCGCGAGAGCAGCGCCCGCCGCGCTATCCGCGCTCGGCGATCGGCACGTAGTCGCGCTTGGCGTGGCCGATGTAGAGCTGGCGCGGGCGGCTGATCTTCTGATGCGGGTCCTCGATCATCTCGGTCCACTGGGCGACCCAGCCGACGGTGCGGGCGAGCGCGAACAGCACGGTGAACATGGAGGTCGGAAAGCCCATGGCGCTCAGGATGATGCCGGAATAGAAGTCAACGTTCGGGAACAGCTTGCGCTCGACGAAATAGTCGTCCTCCAGCGCGATCTTCTCGAGCGCCATGGCCAGCTCGAGCAGCGGATCCTCGACCCCCAGCTCGTCGAGCACCTCGTGGCAGGATTCGCGCAGCACGGTGGCCCGCGGATCGTAGTTCTTGTAGACCCGGTGGCCGAAGCCCATGAGGCGGAAGGGGTCGTCCTTGTCCTTGGCCCGCTTGATGAACTCGTGGATCCGGTCCTTGTGGCCGATCTCGTGCAGCATGCGCAGCACGGCCTCGTTGGCGCCGCCGTGGGCCGGGCCCCACAGCGAGGCGATGCCGGCGGCGATGCAGGCGAAGGGGTTGGCCGCGCTGGAGCCGGAGATCCGCACCGTGGAGGTCGAGGCGTTCTGCTCGTGGTCGGCGTGCAGGATGAAGATGCGGTCCATGGCGCGCGCCAGGACCGGGCTGACCCGGTACTCCTCCGCCGGCACCGAGAACATCATGTAGAGGAAGTTCTCGGCGTATTTCAGGTCGTTGCGCGGATAAACGAAGGGCTGGCCGCAGGAGTACTTGTAGGCCATGGCGGCGATGGTCGGCATCTTGGCGATCAGGCGGTAGGACGCGATCAGCCGCTGCTGCGGGTCCGAGATGTCCGTCGAGTCGTGGTAGAAGGCCGACAGCGCGCCGACCACGCCGACCATGATCGCCATGGGATGGGCGTCGCGCCGGAAGCCTCGATAGAGGTAGGTGAGCTGCTCATGCAGCATGGTGTGGTAGGTGATCGCCTTCTCGAACTTCGCCTTCTCCTGGGCGTTCGGCAGCTCGCCGTTGAGCAGCAGATAGCAGACCTCCATGAAGTCGCTCTTCTCGGCCAGCTCCTCGATCGAATAGCCGAGGTGCAGCAGCACCCCCTCCTCGCCGTCGATGAAGGTGATGCTGGACCCGCAGGCGCTGGTCGAGGTGAAGCCGGGGTCGTAGGTGAACATGCCGGTTTCCGCGTAGAACCGGCGCACGTCAACCACATCCGGGCCGAGCGTGCCGCTCTGGATCGGAAAGTCCCAGCTTTGGCCCGTCCGGTTGTCGGTCATGGTGACCGTGTTGCGCGCCTTGGCGGCCCCTGCTTCTTCGTCTTGTGCCATGCCCTCTCCCTTCATGCCGGCTTCCGTCGACTGCGGCGGCCGCCGAGCTCCCCGCGCCCGAGGCGACCCCCCTTTTAATTTGCGGTGCAGCATAAAGCTTTGGCCACGGGCAATCAATCGAGCCCATGGCGCAAGGCCCGGCCTGGAACGAACCTAGAACGCGGCCTCGTCGAGGGCCATGGTGCTCGCCTTGCCGGCCATGATGGCGGCGAACAGGCCGGAGGATTGCGGCAGGATGCGCTGCATGTAAAAGCGCGCGGTGGCGAGCTTGGCGTCGTGAAACTCGGGTGGGAAGCCGTCGGCGCGGGCGAGGCTCACCTCCGCCGCGCGCGCCCAGAGGTAGGCGAAGCAGGCGAGCGCGAAAAGCCTGAGGTAGTCGTTCGCCGCAGCGCCGGCCTCCTCGGGATCGCGCAGGCTGTTCTGGGCGAGCCACAGGGTGGCGCGCTGCAGCCGGCCGTAGACCTTGGCGAGCGGCGCCACGAACTCGGCGAGCTCCGGGGTCGTCTGCTTGGCCTCGAGGAACTCGCGCACCGGATGGAAGAAGCGGCGCAGCGGCCGGCCGTAGTCCTGGGCGAGCTTGCGGCCGACCAGGTCGAGCGCCTGGATGGCGTTGGTGCCCTCGTAGATCTGGGCGATCCGGGCGTCGCGCACCAACTGCTCCATGCCGTTGTCGCGGATATAGCCGTGGCCGCCGAAGGTCTGGACGCCCAGGTTCGTCACCTCGAAGCCGATGTCGGTGAGGGCCGCCTTGACGATCGGCGTCAGCAGCGCCACCAGGTCCTCGGCCGCCTCGCGCGCCGCCGGGTCCGGGTGGCGCTCGGCGCGGTCGAGCTCGAGGGCGACCCAGAACGCGAGCGCCCGCGCGCCCTCGGTGAGCGCGCGCATGGTCATGAGATCGCCGCGCACGCCGGGATGGACGACGATCGGATCGGCCGGCTGGTCCGGCTGCTTGGCGCCCGAGAGCGCGCGCCCGGCGCGGCGCTCGCGGGCGTAGGCGGCCGCCGACTGATAGGCGGTCTCGGCCAGGCCCAAGCCCTGCAGGCCCACCGTCAGGCGCGCCATGTTCATCATGGTGAACATCGCGCGCATGCCGCCGTGGGGCGCGCCCACCAGGTAGCCCTCGGCCGCGTCGAAATTCAGCACGCAGGTGGCCGAGGCCTTGATGCCCATCTTGTCCTCGATGCCGCCGCAGGCGACCCCGTTGCGGGGGCCGAGGCCGCCGTCCGCCTTGACCAGGAACTTGGGCACAATGAACAGCGAGATCCCCTTGGTGCCCGGCGGCGCGTCGGGCAGCTTGGCCAGCACCAGGTGAACGATGTTGTCGGCCAGGTCGTGCTCGCCGGCGGAGATGAAGATCTTGGTGCCGGTGATCTTGTAGGCGCCGCCCTCGCCCGGCTCGGCCCTGGTGCGGATCAGGCCCAGGTCGGTGCCGCAGTGGGGCTCGGTCAGGCACATGGTGCCGGACCAGGCGCCCGCGGCGAGCTTCGGCAGGAAGGCCGCCTTCTGCTGGTCGCTGGCGCAGCGCTCCAGCAGGTGATAGGCGCCGTGGCTGAGTCCCGGATAGGTCCCGAAGCTGAGGTTGGTCGAGCAGATCAGCTCGCTCACCAGGAACTGCAGGGTCTTGGGCAGGCCCTGGCCGCCGAAGGCGGGATCGCACGCGAGCCCGTTCCAGCCGCCCTCGCAGAACGCCCGGTAGGCCTCCTTGAAGCCGGCTGGCGTGCGCACCACGCCGTTCTCGAAGCTGCAGCCCGCCGCGTCGCCCGGCTGGTTGAGCGGCAGGAGCTCGTTCTCGCAGAACCGGGCGGCCTCCTCGAGCACGGCGTCGACCAGCTCCGCCGTCGCCTCCTCGCAGCCCGGCAGAGCGGCCACCCGCGCGGGGTAGTCGTGCAGCGCGTAAAGCACGAAGCGCAGGTCGTCGAGCGGGGCGCGGTAGGTCACCATGCGGATCTGCTCCTCGCGGTCAGTTCCTGAGCGGCTTGCCGGTGTCCAGCATGTGCTGCATGCGGGCGAGCGAGGCCTCGGTCCTGA
>JAWWCG010000116.1:0-8702 GCA_033720555.1 Kiloniellales bacterium
GGCCCACACCCCCGCCCGGCCACCCGCCCGGCCACCCCCAGCATACGATGGCATGGGTGGCCGGGCGGGGGTGTGGGCCGGTGCGATTCCACGTGAGTGGAAAATGTTCTAGCCGCGCGCGCCGGGCTCGGGAATCGCCTCGGAAATCGGCTCGGAGGTCGTCTCGGGCCTCGGCTCAGGCGCCGAGGCTCTCGTTGACGATGACGATATCGGTGTCGCTGTAGAGCGTGAGGCCGTTGGCGAAGCTGTAATAATAGAGCCCCTGCACGTCGAGGCCGCCGGCGCTCGCCGGCGCGCCGACCACGCCTTGGCCTGAGAGCGGCTCGTCGGTGACCAGGCTCACCGGCACGATGTCGTCGGTCAGCATGACGACCGCGCCGTCCACGTCCGGCAGGAGGTCCGCCAGGTTGAGAACCAGCGCGTCGTCCCCCGGCGCATCTGCCCAGGACGCATCTGCCAAGGGCATATCGTCCCTGGGCGCGTCATCGCTTGGGACGGCCGGGCTCGGCGCCGGGCCGGCGGCCAGAGGCTCGAGGATGGCGAGGGGCTCGAGGACGGCCACGGGCGCGAGGACGGCCGGGTCGACCACGACGTCGGCCAGCGCCGGGCCCATCAGGTCCCCGGCGGCGATCTCAGGCTCCGCCTTCGCGTCCGTCATTGTCCGTCGTTCCCCCGCAAACGGCCCGCGCGGGCGGTCAGGCCCGTCGCGCGCCGAGGCTCTTATTATGCCTCAAATCGGCGAGTCTGCCTAGCCGGCGGGCCTCGCCGCGGGGTTTCACCACGAGGCCTCGCCCCGGGGTTTTCAGGAGGGAATTGGGGAGAAGCACCCAAGAGGGCGCTCGAAACGACGGAGTCCCCCCGCGCACCGGCGGCTCTGGGCGCGCGGGGCCACGCCGGGCGAGATCAGTCGTCGCCCGCTATGCCGATGCCCTCCGCCCAGGTCTCCTTTTGGTAGACCGCCTGTTCGGGCGCCGGCACGCCGAGGCTCGCCAGCAGTTGCCCCCCCAGGGCCAGGATGCGGTAGCGGGCGAGGATCTCGTTGACCTGGGAGGTGACGAGCTGGCCCTGGGAGACGAACAGTTCGTTCTCGGCGTCCAGCACGTCCAACAGCGTGCGCTGGGCCACGTCGAACTGCTCGCGGTAGGCGTCGCGCGTCTCGCGGCTGAACTCGACCGCCGCCGTCAGGTCCTCGACCCTCTGGCGATTGCCCTCGAGGGCGAACCAGGAGTTGCGCATCTCGCGCTGGGCGTCGACCAGCGAGGCCTGGCGTCGGTTCTTGGCCTCGGTCATGCGGGCCAGCGCCTCCTGGCGCGCCGCCCGGTCGATGCCGCCGCGGAACAGGTTCCAGCGCAGCCGCACCATGAACTGGTTGTTCCAGTCCTGGGAATCGTTGCTTTCGGCGTTGTCGGTCCAGGCGGTCTGCGCCTCGAAGTTGATCTGCGGATAGAACGGCGCCTCCGAGATCCCGACCTCCGCCTCGGCGCTGCGCACGTCGGCCTCGAAGATCTGCACCGTCGGGTTGTCCTCGTTGACCAGGGCGATCGCGTCGTTCAGGTCGGGCGGCATGAGGCTCTCGTCGAACTCGGGCATCGCGAGGTCGTCGGGGAACTGGCCGACCACCCGGGTATAGAACGCCTCGGCGTCGCGCAGGTCGGTCAGAGTCTGCGCCAGGGTCGAGCGGGCGCGCGCCAGGCGCGATTCGCTCTGCGCCAGGTCGGCCCGGCTGCCGCCGCCGCCGGCGAGCTGTTCGCGAATCGAATCGACGATGCCGATGTGAATGCGCACGTTCTGGTCGGACAGCTCGACCAGCTCTCGCTGGCGCAAGACCTCGTAATAGGCGCCCACGGTGTCGAGGGCGAGGAATTCGGAGTTCTCGAACACCCGGTTGGCGGCCGACTCGACGCGCGCCTGGTCCCGCTCGACCGTGTACTGGGTCTCGAATCCGGTGAACAGCCGCTGGATCAGGGTCGCCGAGGCCTCCTCGCGGGTATGCCAATCGTCGTCCTTGTCCCGCCGCCGGTTGGTGAGGTCGTCTTGCATCTCGCGGCCGACGCCGGCGTTGCCGTCGACCTGCGGCAGGTAGAGGCCCCGCGCCTGGCGCAGCTCCTGGTCGACCGCCTCTCGATTGCTGGCCACGACGCCGATGTCCGGATTCGTCGACAGCGAGTTGCGCACCGCGTCCTCGAGCGAGGTCGCGTGCGCCGAGAGCACGCCCGCCAGCCACACGGCCGAGCCCAGAAGCGACGCCCTCAAGCCGGTTCGGAAGGATTTGCGCAGGCCATACATCGAATCGTGCCTCATGGTTTGCATGTGATGCTAACTTTTGCTGCTAAGGATTTGCCACTAATGGCTCTCTACTCCGAAGCCGCGAAACCTGTCAACGTGCCCAGGACGCCGTCGCGACACCGCCGGGCGCTTGGCTCGCACCGTATGACATATATGCAACTATGATGTTAACATCTGACGTTTTTATCCTGTATTGTGCTTTTCTGACAGTCCAGACTCGCGATGTTCTTTGAATGTATCTGTCATTACAAGATGATTTGTAATGTCTTTGGGCGAAATAACCGACCACGATTTAAGGAATTGGTTACCGTCTGTTGTCAATTTTGCGTTAATGCTCTCGGCCGCGTCCGCGGTATTCGGGCTTTGGCGCCGTTTTCGCGGCGAATGGCCCGAGGACCGCAGTCGAGGCCGAGCCGCGCAATCCGGCGCGCCGGACGCGGTCAAGGCAATCCCAAAAGCCGGCGCCAGCCGGCGCATCGGTGATGGCGAACTAGGGGATGGAGTATGGCGGCGAGTGACAAACTGAGCAGCGAGTCGAAGGCTTCGAGGGCGGAGCGGGAGACCGGGCCCGCGCCGAGCGAGGCCGAGGACACGCCGCTCGGCGCCACGCCCGAGTCGGCGCCGGCGGCACCGGCGGCGAAAGTGGCCCAGCCCGGCGCGCAGCTCCGGCGGCTGAGCGCGGCGGGAGACCGCTTCCTGCAGGTCACCGACGGCAGGACCGCCAATCCCAGCAACGACTTGGGCCCGGGCGCGGCGGCCGCGCAGCCGGCCACATCGGCCGACTCGGCGACCCAGCCAGCCGCCGCGGCCGACAAGAAAGCGGACAAGAAAGCCGACAAGCCAGCGGTCAAGGCGGGCAAGGCGGTCAACCTCCAGGAGCTACTCGAGGGCGCCCTCGACGACTCGGCGGACGGCCCCCAGGAGTGGGCGGTGCCGCCGTCCCAGGTCGACTACGAGGACCCGCTCCTGACCTGCCTCGCGCTGGTCGCCGGCCTGCTGGAGCGGCCGATTTCCCGCGAGGCGCTGAAGTCCGGCCTGCCGCACGACACGGAGCGGTTCACGCCCGAGCTGGCGATTCGCGCCGCCGACCGGGCCGGCCTCACGGCCAAGGTCATGCGACGGCCCAATCTGGACCAGATCCTGGCGGTCTCGCTGCCGTGCATCCTGCTCTTGAAGGCCAGCAACGCCTGCGTGCTCACCGGCTTCCCCAACAGCCAGACCGCCGAGATCGCGATCGCGGAGGGCGGCACGCGCAAGGTGCCGATTCGCGAGCTGGCGGAGCAGTACACCGGCCACGCCATCTTCCTGCGCCCGGAGTTCAAGTTCGACGCCCGCGCCGCCGATATCCGCCTGTCCAACCCGCGGCGCTGGTTCTGGGGCACCCTGGCCCAGTTCTGGCCGATCTACAGCCACGTCCTGCTCGCCTCCATGCTGATCAACGCCTTCGGCATCGCCAGCCCGCTGTTCATCATGAACGTCTACGACCGGGTGGTGCCGAACAATGCCGTCGAAACGCTGTGGGTCCTGGCGATCGGCATCACCACCGTGTTCACCTTCGAGTTCATCATGCGCAACTTGCGCACCTACTTCGTCGATATCGCCGGCAAGAACGCGGACATCATCATCGCCAGCCGCCTCTTGGAGCGGGTCATGGCGATGCGCCTGGACCAGAAGCCGGCGTCGACCGGCGCGCTCGCCAACAACCTGCGGGAGTTCGAATCCCTGCGCGAGTTCTTCACCTCCGGCACGATCGTGGCGCTGGTCGACCTGCCCTTCATCTTCCTGTTCATCGCCGTCATCTGGATGATCGCCGGGCCGCTCGCCTACATCCCGCTGCTCGTCGTCCCGCTGGTCATCCTGGTCGGCGTCCTGCTGCAGTTCCCCCTGCGCACGGTGATCGAGCGCACGCTCAGGGAATCGAACCAGAAGCACGCCCTGCTGGTGGAGACCATCGACGGCATCGAGACCATCAAGACCAGCAGCGCCGAGGGCCGCGTCCAGCGCGCCTGGGAGCGCTTCGTCGGCCTGACCGCCGAGTCCTCGGGCAAGGCGCGCTTCCTGTCCGGCATCGCGACCACCTTCTCCCAACTGTCGATCCAGATGACCACGGTGATGGTGGTGATCGCCGGCGTCTATCTCATCGTCGACGGCGAGATCTCGGTCGGCGCCCTGATCGCCGCCACCATCCTGACCGGCCGCTCGCTGGCGCCGTTGAGCGCGATCGCCGCCATGCTGACCCGCTTGCAGCAGTCCCGGGCGGCGCTCAAGGCCTTGGACACGCTGATGAAGGCGGAGGTCGAGCGCCCCAGCGACAAGGCCTTCCTGCATCGCCCGACGCTCTCCGGCCAGATCCAGTTCGACAAGGTGTGCTTCCGCTATCCCCAGCAGGAGAACGTGGCGCTCGATCAGCTATCGTTCAGCATCCAGCCGGGCGAGCGCGTCGGCGTGCTCGGCCGGATCGGCTCGGGCAAGAGCACCGTCGCGCGCCTGGTGATCGGCCTCTACGAGCCGGCCGAGGGCGCCGTCCTGATGGACGGCACCGACATCCGCCAGATCGACCCGGCGGACCTGCGCCGCAACGTCGGCTACGTGGCCCAGGACAACTACCTCTTCTTCGGCTCGGTGCGCGACAACATCACCTTCGGCGCGCCGCACATGGACGACAAGAGCATCCTGCGGGCGGCCAATCTGGCGGGCGTCACCGACTTCCTGCGCAACCACCCGCACGGCTTCGACCTGCAGGTCGGCGAGCGCGGCATGGCGCTGTCCGGCTGCCAGCGCCAGGCCATCACCATCGCCCGGGCCCTGCTGCTCGACCCGCCGATCCTGGTGTTCGACGAGCCGACGAGTTGCATGGACAACTCCTCCGAGGCGGCCTTCAAGGCCCGCCTGACCGAGGCGCTCGGCGACAAGACGCTGGTCCTGATCACCCACCGCAGCTCGCTGCTGAGCCTGGTCGACCGGCTGATCGTGATCGACAACGGCAAGGTCATGGCCGACGGCAAGAAGGAGGATGTCCTGGAGGCCCTGAAGCGGGGCCACATCCGGCGGGCGTCGTGAGCGCCCGCCCCCGGCCGGCACCCCGGCACCCGCGCGACATCGCTCCGGCAATCAAGAGGATAGGCTAGAACCCATGGCCAGCGGTCTCTACGACAGCGAAGACCTGAGATACATGCCAGACCGCGAGGCGGCGCTGCGCCGGCGCGGCAGCCGCTTCGCCTATATCGTCACGGTGGCCACCTTCGTTAGCGTGGTCACGCTGCTGATCTGGGCGCATTTCGCGGTGTTGGACGAGGTCACCCGCGGCGAGGGCACCGTCATTCCCTCCAGCAAGACCCAGGTCATCCAGAACCTGGAAGGCGGCATCCTGGCCGAGATCCTGGTCCAGGAGGGCGACATCGTCGAGCCCAACGACATCCTGGTGCGGATCGACAACACGGTGGCCCAGGCCAGCTTCCGCGACGCCAAGTCCCAGCGCTTTCAGATGATGGCGTCGGTGGCCCGGCTGGAGGCGGAGCTGGAGGGCCGCGAGCTGGTCATGCCGCAGGAGGTGCTGGACGAGGCGCCCTCGGCCGCCGCCGACCAGCAGGCGCTCTTCGCGCTGCGCCAGAACCAGCTCGACACCCAGATCAAGGTGCTGGAATCCCAGGCCTCCCAGCGCACGAAGGAGATCGCCGAGATGGGCAGCCGGCGCACGCAGTTGCAGAACAACCTGAAGCTGGCCCGCGACGAGATGGCGATCACCGAACCGCTGGTCAAGAAGGGCGTCCTGCCGCGGCTCGACCTGATTCGCATCCAGCGCCAGATCGCCGACCTGGAGGGCGAGCTGTCCACGGTGCGCCAGTCCATTCCGCGCCTGCAAACCGCCGCCGCGGAGGCCGAGCAGCGGATCGAAGAGCTGATCGTCAGCCACAAGGCGGAGGTCTCCAACGAGCTCAACGAAGCCAAGGCGGAGCTCAAATCGGTGAGCGAGACGCTGTTCGCCGGCAGCGATCGGGTGAAACGCACGGAGGTGCGCTCGCTGGTCCGCGGCACGGTCAAGGAGCTCAAGCACAACACCATCGGCGGCGTCATCCGGCCGGGCGAAGACATCATCGAGATCGTGCCGCTCGACGACACGCTGCTGATCGAAGCCAAGATCCGGCCCGCCGATATCGCCTTCCTGCACCCCGGCCAGAAAGCGACCATCAAGGTCACCGCCTACGACTTCTCGATCTACGGCGGCCTCGACGCCGATCTGGAGCGGATCAGCGCCGATACCATCCGCGACGAATTGGACCCGAAGGGCGAGCGTTTCTACCGGGTCTACCTGCGGACCAAGACCAATTCGCTGGAGCACAACGGCGAGGAGCTGCCGATCATCCCGGGCATGACGGCGACGGTGGAGATCCTGACCGGCAAGAAGTCGGTGCTGGACTACCTCATGAAGCCGATCCTCAAGGCCCGGGACCGGGCGATGCGCGAACGCTGAGCCCGCGCCTCGAGCCGCCTTTCTCCGCTCTCTTAGGCCCGCCGCGCCGCCGGCGCGCCCGATCGTGCGCCCCGTCATGAGCCCCGTCATGCGCCCGGTCGCGCGCGGCTCGTGAACCGGTCACCAAGGGTTAACCCTAACCGGTCTTCACCACGCCTGGAAACCGCCGGTTAAAGCGGTTTTGGGACCCTCTTGCCTGCGAAGCCGGGGCACGCGCCCCGGCGATTTGGTGGCGAGGGGTCGGTGGCGTGAATCGAGTGAGCGTTACGAGGTATTTGGTGTTGGGCGCGCTCGCCCTGACGGCCTTGGCGGCCGCCCGCCCGCTGGGCGCGCAGAGCCTGGCGGCGGTGCTCACCGCCCCATCGGCGCCGGCGGCGCCGGCGGGCGCGGAGGCGGGCGACGGCCTCTTCGGCACCATGGAGTTCACCAGCGCCTCCCTGGGGGCCTTGCCGCAGTGGCGCCGGATTCTCGACGAGATGGCGGTCGAGGCGCCGGCCATGGCGGCCTGCACCGCCGATCCCTCCCAATGCGCGAGCGCCGCCGCGCGCGCCTGGCGGGACCTGCAACGCGCGGCGCGCGGCCAAATCCGCATGGACCAGCTCCACACGGTCAATCGGTTCTTCAATCGCTGGCCCTACAAAACCGACGACGAAGCCTTCGGCCGGCGGGAATACTGGGCCGCGCCGTCGGAGTTCATGGCCGGCTCGGGCGATTGCGAGGACTACGCGATCGCCAAATATTTCGCGCTGCGCCAGCTCGGCTTCGACAAGGATGAATTGCGAATCGTCGTGCTTTACGACAGGATTCGCAACATCGGACACGCCGTGCTCGCCGTCTATGGCGGCGAGGACATCCTGATCCTCGACAGCCTTTCCGACCTGATCGCCCCGGACACTCGCTACCGCCACTACATTCCGCAGTATTCGATGAACGAGACCACCCGCTGGGCCCACGTCGATCACCGACGCGCCATTCCCCAGACCGCGTTGCGCGCCGCCGACAACTAGGTCGGCACCGGATGACCACGGACGCCGCGGACGGCGGGACCTTCTTCGCGTATCTGTCCGGCGACCCGCCGCCCAGGCGCACGCCGGCGGCCCAGCGGCGCATCCTGGTCGCGGGGCTGGGCGGGCTCGCGGTGATCCTGGCCGCCGCCCTCGCCCTCGCCGCGGTCCTGATCGCCGACCGGCGCGCCGCCCTCGAGGCGGAGCTGAGCCAGCGGCTCGCCATCCTGGCGGAGACGCGCAGCGAGCTGCTCGCCGCCTGGCTCGACGGCAGGCGCCAGCTCGCGGCGCGGATCTCCGAGAGCGAGCTGTTCCGCCTGTTCGCGACCGAGCTTGCCATGACCGGCGCCGGCCTCTCGCGCAGGGACCCAATAGGAAGCGACCCGGCGGGGAGCGACCTGTCGGGCGGCGACCTGTCGGGCAGCGGCGCGCGCCAGCCCGGCGAGATCGATCCGCTGGTCCTGCAACTGCCCTACATGGAGCAGCTCCTGACCGATTTCGTTCGGGACTCCGACTTTCTCTCCGCCCATCTGATCGGCTCGGACGGCCGGATCGTGGTCCAGAGCGCCGGCGGGCCGAGCCTCACCGACGTGCAGCGCCGCCTGGCCGGCCGCCATTTCCGTCGCGCGGCGCCGCCGTTCGGCCCGGCGCGGCCCGCCGCCGGCGGCCTGGTGAGCGATCTCGTCCTGCCGGTGTTCCCGGTGCAGAGCGAATCCGGCGCCGGCCGGCCGGCGGCCCTGCTGCTGGTGAGCCTGCCGGTCGCCAAGGCCTTTGCCGAGGTGCTCGCCCCCGGCGGCCTGTCGCGCCCCGGCGAGCGCCTGCGCCTGCTCCAGGTGGAGGACGCCGCGCCGCGCGAGATCGCGCCGGGCGAGGCGCCGCCGCTCCGGGCGCTCGGCGGGGCCTCGCCGTTCGATACCGAGAGCGGTCCCGAGGATGGCCCC
>JAWWCG010000117.1:0-8684 GCA_033720555.1 Kiloniellales bacterium
CGGCGCAGGGTCCGTTCCCGCGCGCCCGCCTGGAGCTCGAGGGCGAAGTGAGCGCGCGGCTGGCCGACGGCCCGGCGCTCGCCGCCGAGGACGAGATGCGCGCGCGGCTCGGCGCGGCGCGACGCCAGGACGCCGAGAGCGGCGGGGCGGCGGTCGGCCCCCATCGCAGCGATCTGGCGGTGAGCGAGGTCGAGAGCGGCCGGCCCGCCGGCGAAGGCTCGACCGGCGAGCAAAAGGCGCTGCTGCTGTCGATCGTCCTGTCGCACGCCCGCCTGCTCGCCGCCGAGCGCGGCGCGACGCCGCTGGTTCTGCTGGACGAGGTGGCGGCGCACCTCGATCCGCGTCGCCGCCGGGCGCTGTTCGAGGAAATCCTCGCCCTGGGCGCCCAGGCCTGGCTGACCGGCACCGAAGCGGCTCTCTTCGCCGAGCTGGGCGAGGCCGCGCAAGTCTTCGCCGTGGACAGCGGCCGCGTCGCGCCGCTGACGAGCTAGCCGCCGGCCGGCCGGCCCGCGGCCGCCAACTCCCGTTGCAACGGATCGAGCGACCCTGACGAAATGACCGAGACGCCGAGCAAATCCGAAGCCGAAGAGGCGCCCGCCATGCTGCCGGGCCAGGAGTACGGGGCCGAGTCGATCCGGGTCCTCAGGGGCCTGGAGGCGGTCCGCAAGCGCCCCGGCATGTACATCGGCGACACCGAGGACGGCTCGGGCCTGCATCACATGGTCTACGAAGTCGTCGACAATTCGATCGACGAGGCGCTGGCCGGCTTTTGCGATTCGGTCGAGGTGGTGCTGAACGGCGACGACTCGGTCACCGTGAGCGACAACGGGCGCGGCATCCCGGTCGACATCCATGCCGAGGAGGGCGTCTCGGCGGCCGAGGTCATCATGACGCAGCTCCACGCCGGCGGAAAGTTCGACCAGAACTCCTACAAGGTCTCGGGCGGCCTGCACGGGGTCGGCGTCTCGGTGGTCAACGCCCTGTCGGAATGGCTGGAGTTGCGGATCTTTCGCGACGGCAAGGAGCATGTCATGCGATTCGCCGACGGCGAGCCCACGGCCCCCTTGGCCGCGGTCGGCGACAGCGGCGGGCGCACCGGCACCGAGATCACCTTCCTGCCGTCGCGCAAGACCTTCGCCAGTGGCGCGGACTTCGACTTCAACACCCTGGAGCATCGCCTGCGCGAGCTGGCCTTTCTCAATTCCGGCGTCCGCCTGATCCTGCGCGACGACCGCCGCGCCGATCCGCACCAGGTCGAGCTGTGTTACGAGGGGGGCCTCGAGGCCTTCGTGCGCTACCTCGACCGCACCAAGACGCCGCTCGTGGAGCCGCCGGTGCTGATCCAATCGGAGCGCGACGGGCTCACCGTGGAGCTGGCCCTGCAATGGACCGACAGCTACCACGAGACCGTGCTGTGCTTCACCAACAACATCCCGCAGCGCGACGGCGGCACCCATCTGGCCGGATTCCGCGCGGCCCTGACCCGGCAGATCAACGCCTATGCGGCGTCCTCCGCCACCGGCCGCAAGGAGAAGGTGCAGCTCACCGGGGACGACGCCCGCGAGGGGCTCACCTGCGTCCTGTCGGTCAAGGTGCCGGATCCCAAGTTCTCCAGCCAGACCAAGGACAAGCTGGTTTCCTCCGAGGTGCGGCCGGTGGTCGAAAGCGTGGTCAACGAGAAGCTCCAGCAGTACTTCGAGGAGCACCCGGCGGAGGCCAAGAAGATCGTCGCCAAGGTGCTCGAGGCCGCGGTGGCGCGCGAGGCCGCCCGCAAGGCGCGCGAGCTCACCCGGCGCAAGGGCGCCCTCGACGTGGCCTCCCTGCCCGGCAAGCTGGCCGACTGTCAGGAACGCGACCCGGCGCTCGCCGAGCTCTTCATCGTCGAGGGCGATTCCGCCGGCGGCTCGGCCAAGCAGGGCCGCGACCGGCGGTTTCAGGCGATCCTGCCGCTCAGGGGCAAGATCCTGAACGTCGAGCGCGCCCGCTTCGACAAGATGCTGAGCTCCGCCGAAATCGGCACGCTGATCACGGCGCTCGGCACCGGGATCGGGCGCGAAGAGTTCGACATCGCAAAGCTGCGCTACCACAAGATCATCATCATGACCGACGCGGACGTGGACGGCAGCCACATCCGCACCCTCCTGCTCACCTTCTTTTTCCGACAGATGCCGGAGCTGGTGGAGCGTGGCCACCTCTATATCGCCCAGCCGCCGCTCTACCGCGCCAAGCGCGGCGATTCGCTGCGCTACCTGAAGGACGACCGCGAGCTCGAGGACCACCTGATCTCCAACGGCGTCCAGGACAGCGTTCTGACGCTGGCCGACGGCGCCCAAATCGCCGGCCAAGACCTGCGCGAGCGGGTGGCCCTGGCGGTGCGGGCGCGCCATCTGATGCAGCCGCTCATCCGCAAGGTGGACAACGCGCAAATCGTCGAGCAGGCGGCGATACTGGGTGCGCTCAACCCGGACATTCTCGCCCCTGGCGACCAGGCGCAGCAGGCCGCGGACTTCATCGCCAAGCGCCTCGACGCGCTCGCCGCGGAAACCGAGAGAGGCTGGCAGGGCGCCTTGGTCGAGGACGGCGGCCTGGCGTTTCAGCGCACCTTCCGGGGCGTCACCGAGCGGCACGTGATCGACGGCCCGCTGATCCGCTCGAGCGAGGCGCGGCGCTTGGACGCCATGGCCGGCGAGCTGCAGGAGACCTTCGCCCACCACAGCGAGCTCCAGGGAAAGGACGAGTCCTACCGCATCACCGGCCCGATCTCCCTGGTCGAGGCGGTGTTTCGACTTGGCCGCAAAGGCATCACAATTTCGCGCTACAAAGGGCTCGGCGAGATGAATCCCGACCAGTTGTGGGAGACCACGCTGGATCCGGAGGCGCGGGCGCTGCTGCAGGTGAAGGTCTCTCACGCCGACGAGGCGGCGGATATCTTCGCCACCCTCATGGGCGACGTGGTGGAGCCGCGCCGCGAGTTCATCCAAACCCACGCGCTCGAGGTCGCCAACCTCGACGTTTAGGGCTGACTCGGACGACGGCGGCGGACGAACACGGGGTATGGCAGCGAAAGGCAAGACCGGACGGGCCAAGACCAAGGGCGCGCGCAAGCGGGCCAGCCAGCACCGCAAGCCAGCGGCGCGCGGGCCCGGCCTCTTCGCCCGCACGACCCGTCTGGTGCGCTGGTCGCTGATCGGCGCCATCTGGGGCTTCGTTTTGGCGGGCGTGGTGCTGGCGTGGTACGCCAGCGATCTGCCCGACATCGAGGGCCTCGCCAAGGCCAGCCGGCAGCCGAGCATCTCGCTGCTCTCGGTCGACGGCACGCCGATCGCCTCGAGCGGCGAGGTCTACGGCCGCACGGTGCGCGTCGCGCAGCTGCCGCCGGCGCTGCCGCACGCCGTGATGGCGATCGAGGACCGCCGGTTCTACCAGCACTGGGGGATCGATCCGCGCGGCCTGATCCGCGCCCTGTGGGTCAATCTGCAAGCGGGCGAGGTGGTGCAAGGCGGCTCCACGATCACCCAGCAGCTCGCCAAGGTCCTCTTCCTGACGCCGGAGCGCACCGTCAAGCGCAAGGTCCAGGAAGCGCTGCTCGCGATGTGGCTGGAGACCAAGTTCACCAAGGACGAGATCCTCTCGCTCTACCTCAACCGGGTCTATCTGGGCTCGGGCACCTATGGCGTGGACGCCGCGGCGCGGCGCTATTTCGACAAGTCGGCGAGCGAGGTCACGCTGTACGAGGCGGCGCTGCTCGCCGGCTTGCTGAAGGCGCCGTCGCGCTACAATCCGATCAGCGACTACGAGCGCGCCCGCGCCCGCACCCGCGTCGTGCTGTCCGCCATGGTCGACGCCGGGTTCCTCAGCCAGATCCAGGCCGTCGAGGCCTTGCAGGCCCAGCCGAGCCAGCCGCGCCTGGCCAGCCGGCGGGCCCGCTACTACGCCGACTGGGTGATGGGGCAGATCGGCGACTACGTCGGGCGCATCGATTCCGACCTCACGGTCGTCACCACCCTGGACACCCGGCTGCAAGCGATCGCCGAAAGCGAGGTGGCGGACCTGCTCGCCGGCGAGGGCGCGGAGCGCGGCGCCGGCCAGGCGGCCTTCGTCGCCCTGTCGCCCGACGGCGCGGTGCGCGCCATGGTCGGCGGTCGCGACTACGGCGAAAGCCAGTTCAACCGCTCGGTTCAGGCGCTGAGGCAGCCCGGCTCCGCCTTCAAGCTGTTCGTCTATCTGGCGGCGATGGAAGCCGGCTGGCGGCCCGACGACCGCATGAACGACGCCCCGGTCGCGGTCGGCGACTGGCGGCCGCGAAACTACGACGACCGCTATTTCGGCGAGGTCACCTTGCGCGAGGCCTTCGCCCGCTCGCTCAACTCCGTGGCGGTGCAGTTGACCGAGCGGGTCGGCCGGGACCGGGTGGCCGAGGCGGCGCGGCGGCTCGGCATCACCAGCGATCTCGAGGTCGCGCCCAGCCTGGCCCTCGGCGCCTCGGAAGTGAGCCTCTTGGAGCTGACCAGCGCCTACGCCACCTTCGCCCACCGCGGGCACGCCATCTGGCCCTATGGCATCCTGGAGATCCGCGACGTGACCGGCCGCGTGCTTTACCGCCGCGGCGGCGGCAGCCTGAGCCCCTTGGTGAGCGCCTACAACGTGGATCAGATGACCAATCTCATGACGGCGTCGGTGGAATGGGGCACCGGCAAGGGCGCCAAGATCGGCCGCCCGGCCGCCGGCAAGACCGGCACCAGCCAGGAGTTCCGCGACGCCTGGTTCGTCGGATTCACTCGCGAGCTGGTCGCCGGCGCCTGGTTCGGAAACGACGACGGCGCGCCCATGCAATACGTCACCGGCGGCGGCCTGCCGGCCAAGCTGTGGGCGCGCTTCATGACGCGGGCGCTGGAGAACGAGGCGCCGCAGGCGCTTCCGGGCGGCGGCGAGATCGCCGTCAGCGACCGGGTCGAGGGCTTCCTCGACCGTCTGATCAACCGCCTGACCAATGCCGCGCCGAGCCGCTCGGCGGAGCAGAGCGGAACCGGCGGAGCCGCCGGGGGAACCGACGGAAGCGGCCTCGCGAGGCCGCGCATGAACGAGAACTAGATCGTGAGCGGCGGCGACGGGACTGGGGCGGGCGACGCCGGCGGGGACGCCGTCAGGTGAAGAAGAGCGCCAAGACCCCGTTCATGCCGGCCGAGGACTACGGCCGCAGCCTGACGGGCTTCAACGTCAACCTGCTGGTGCGCGAGGTCGCGCCGATCGTGCGCTTCTTGAAGGACGTCCTGGAGATCGATCCGGTCTACCACGACGCCGATCTGGCGATCCTGCGGCACGAGGGCGTCGATTGGCTGATCCACGCCGAGCACACCTACGACAACCGGCCGATGCTGGCCCGCACCCGCCGGGCGAAGCTTCGCGGCGCCGGCTGCGAGCTGCGGCTCTACAACCTGGATCCCGACGCCGCCGAAGCCCGGGCGCGGCGCCACGGCTACGAGGTCCTGGCGCCGAGCGAGGACAAGCCGCACGGCTTGCGCGAATGCTACCTCGTCGATCCGGAAGGCTACGTCTGGGTGCCGGCGCGGGGGCTGCTCTAGGCGCCTTGGGCGCGGCGCTGCGTTTGGTGCGACGCGGGATTATCGGAAAACGAAGATGGGGGGCGGGAGGGCTCGCCCGCCCGCACCCCATCTTCGAAGCTATGGTCCGTCGGCTAAGAGCCGCGAACTCTGGTTACGGGGTCGTGGCGCCGGACAGCGCGCTGGAAACGGTCTCGAACATGGTGGTGAGGTTCTCGCCCATGGCGGTCAGCGCGCCGATGGCGGCGACCGAGACCAGGGCCGCGATCAGGCCGTACTCGATGGCCGTCGCGCCATCTTCGTCGCTGACGAACGCGATCAGGTTCGCAATCATGCTGTTCACTCCGTTGGGTTGCTTGGTCGAAGCGGCGAAGGCATGATCTGGCGAAAGCTTTAATTGTTGATTAAAATCCAAGAAATAGCCGAACAACCAGAGTAAAATTTTAAGTAAATCCAAAATATAGTTATTTAAAATTCTAGAATAAATCGATGTATTTGGCGTAAAGCGTCGCCATTACACGGGAGCGGCAGGCTTTCGAGCGCGGGGCGGCGCAGCGCGCCGGGGGTCGGCCGAAGGACCGGGCCCGGCGCTCAGCCGTAGCGGTGCAGCGCGGGCCCGTGGGTCTTCAGCCAGCGCTGCGGGCCGGCGACGGCGGGCGTCAGCTCGGCCACCAGCCGCCAGAACGCCCGGCTGTGGTCGTGATGCACGAGATGGGCCACCTCGTGCGCGACGACGTAGTCGAGCACCGCCTCGGGGGCCAGCACCAGCCGCCAGGAGAAGCTGATCGTTCCGTCCGAGGAGCAACTGCCCCAGCGGGTGCGCGGATCGCGCAAGGCGAGCCGGCCGACGTGGCGGTCGATGCGCCCGGCCTTTTCCTGGGTGCGGGGCAGCAGGATGTCCCGGGCTTCGCGCTTGAGGTGGTCCTGCACCCGGCGCGCCACGTGCTCGGCGAAGCCGCAGGCATGGATGCGCCCGGCCTCGCGCCACACGCCGCGCCGGCCGAGCGGCTCGTGCACGATCAGGTGGGGCTCGCCGAGGAACGGTACGACGGCGCCCGGCGCGAACGGCACCCGCGGCGGCAGTTCGTTCAGGCGGTCCAGGATCCAGCGTCGCTTGTCGGCGGCAAACGCCAGCGCCTCGTCGACCGTGACCCCCTGCGGCAGGGTCAGCCGGAACACGCCCTCGGCGGCGTCGAGGCTCAGGATCAAGCTGCGGCTGCGCCGGTTGCGGCGCAGCCAGATTTCGACGTCGCGGTCGTCGAGCCGCAAGATCTTGGGTGTCTTCGCTTTCCAACTCACCTATTTTGTATATCGAGGGGCGGTTCGCCGCGCAAGCGACCAGAGCGCGGCGCCACGTGCAGGAGCACGGGCGGAAGTGCGGGTGGCGATGCGGCCGGCAGAGCGGCTCGCGGCTGCCGGCGGAATGTGATCCAATCGCGCCCGCAGCCCGCGCCACCTCCGGGGACTGGCCCGAACCACCGTCATGCGCCCGCTTCTCGCCGCCCTTTCGATCCTGCTGTGCGCCGGCCCGGCGGCGGCCGATACCGCCCTCGAGCCGGTCGCCCTCGAACTGGCCGATCGCGAGCTCGCCGATCGCGGGCAGGTGGTCGAGGTGATCGACGGCGACACCGTGCGGCTCGACGACGGCCGGGAGGTGCGCCTGGTCGGGCTCCAGGCCCCCAAGCTGCCCTTGGGGCGGAGCGGATTCGAGGCCTGGCCGTTGGCCGACGAGGCCAAGCGGGCGCTGGCCGAGCTGACGCTCGGCCGCGAGGTCGGCCTCGGCTACGGCGGCCGGCGGGTCGACCGGCACGGCCGCGCGCTCGGCCAACTCTATCGCCTCGACGGGGCCGGCGAGGCCGAATCGTGGGTCCAGGGCGCCATGCTGGAGGCGGGGCTCGCCCGGGTCTACAGCTTCGCCGACAACCGGGCCCTGGTGGCCGACATGCTGGAGCGCGAGCGCCTGGCCCGCGCCAAGCGGCGCGGCATCTGGGCCGATCCCTTCTACGCCGTGCGCGCGGCGGACGGCCTCGACGGGGACGTCGGCAGTTTCCAGGTCGTGGAAGGCGTCGTCCTCGACGCGGCGGAGGTCAGGGGGCGCGTCTACCTGAACTTCGGCGAGGACTGGAAAAGCGACTTCACCGTGACCCTGGCCCCGGCGGTGCGCCGGCTGTTCGCCTCCGAGGGGATCGATCCGCTGGACTACGGCGGCAAGACCGTGCGGGTGCGCGGCTGGGTCAAATCCTTCAACGGGCCGATGATCGAGGCGAGCCATCCCGAACAGATCGAGGTGGTCGCCCGAAGCCTTGACCGGTAGCCCAGGACACCGCCGCCCGACGCATCGGCGATCTGGCGATCGGGAATTTAGTTGACTCAGTCAACTAATTCGGCGCTCATGATGCGATCCGACCCGTCATGCCGCGAGGTGGCCATGCGCCCGATCGACGATCACGTCTCCGCCGTTCGGCGGTTCAACCGGTTCTACACCCGCCAGATCGGCCTGCTCGACGACGGCCTGCTCGAGAGCGAGTTCTCGCTGACCGAGGGCCGCGTGCTCTACGAGCTTGCGCACCGCGACGGGCTGGGCGCCAGCGATCTCGGGCGCGAACTGGGTCTCGATCCCGGCTACCTCAGCCGGCTGCTGGCGAAATTCGAGGCGCGGGGGCTCATCACCCGGCGGCCGCTGGAGGCCGACGGGCGGCGCGCGGTCCTCGCCCTGAGCGCGGCCGGCCGCGCGGCCTTCGCGCCGCTGGAGCGCAAGGCGCGCGATCAGATCGCGGCCCTGCTCGCGCCGCTTCCGGCGAGCGGCCGGGTCGCGCTGGTCGAGGCCATGGGAACCGTTCGCCGCGCCCTTGGCGATGTCGGCGACGTCGGTGACGTCGGCGACCTCGGCGCGGCCGATCCGCCCTACCTGCTGCGCGAGCCGCGCCCCGGCGATCTCGGCTGGATCGTTCACAGGCAAGGCGTTCTCTACCACCGGGAATATGGCTGGGACGCGAGCTTCGAAGCGCTGGTCGCGCGGATCGCCGGGGAATTCGCGGCCAACTTCGACCCGGCGCGCGAGCGGTGCTGGGTCGCCGAACGGGCGGGCGAGATTGTCGGCAGCGTGTTCCTCGCGCGCGCGAG
>JAWWCG010000118.1:0-8678 GCA_033720555.1 Kiloniellales bacterium
AGCCCCGCGTCGTCCAGCGTCAGGCTGACGCCGGCGCCGACCACGGCGATATCCATCTCGGTGCGGGGGATGAACCTGAGGTAGGCGTCGCCCGAGCGCGGCGGGCGCGCCGGCAGCGTGATGGCGACGACGATCTCGTCCCTCGCCAAGGCGGTCTTGCCCGGGGCGGTGACGATCTGCTCGACCGGCACCTCGCGCCGCCCGTCCGGGCCGGCCACCGCGACCGTCGCCGCCGCCGCGATCATCGCCGGCACGCTGTCGGCGGCCGGCGAGGCATTGCAGAGGTTGCCGCCCAGCGACGCGCGCCCCTGGATCTGGGTCGAGCCGATCAGCTCCGCCGCCTCGACCACGCCGGGCCAAAGCGTCTTGAGCGCGCGGTGCTCGCCGAGCTCGGCGCCGGCGACCGCGGCGCCGATGCGGAACCCGCCGTCCTCGGCCACGATCTCGCGCATCTCCCGGATGCGTTTCAGATCGACGACCAGATCCGGCTCCACGGTCCCGGCGCGCAACTGCACCAGCAGGTCGGTGCCCCCCGCCAGCGGCCGCGCCAAGCCGGCCTCCCCATGCAGGAGGCCGACCGCCGCGTCCAAGGAGTCCGGCGCCTCATACCGCATTGATGCGCTCCTCCGTGCCATAGCCAGCCGCCGCCGCAAGCGGCGTCGCCCCAGGCTTCCCAGATAACTTGGTGGCTCGCAGCCGATCTGGCAAACCCCAATCGCGCGACGCCTCAAGGACGCGCCCGCGTCATCTCCGGCTTTCGTAGCGCAGACTGAAATAGGTGCCGGAGAAGATCAACGCCGCGCCGAGGAAGGTCGCCGGCGCCACCGTCTCGCCATAGAGCAGATAGCCGGCCACCGCGATCAGCGGCAGGCGCAGGAAGTCGAACGGCATGACGAAGGACGCGTCGGCGACCGAGAGCGCGCGCGTCAGGCAGTAGTGCGCCGTGAGGCCGGTCACCGCCATCAGACCCAGCCAGGGCCAGTCGGCGGCGGCGACCGGCGTCCACACGAAAGTCGTGGCGACCGCGCCGAGCAGGGTCTGTATGACGACCATGTAGAAGATGATGGCGATCGGCTGGTCGGTCCGGGTCAGCCATTTGGTGAGCACGCTGGTCGCGCCGAAGAACACCGCGCAGACCAGCATGATCGTGGCGCCGCTGCTGACCCCCTCCAGCCCCGGGCGCACGATCGTCAGGATGCCGGCGAAGCCGAGGACCAGCGCGACCCAGCGGCCCCGGTTCATCCGCTCGCCCAGGAACGCCACCGCGAGCACGGCCCCCCACATGGGCGTGGTGAACTCGATGGCGAACACGGTGGCGAGGGGCAGCAGCGTGATCCCGAAGATCCAAAGCACCTGGCCGGTGAAATGCACGACGTTGCGCAGGAGATGGCCGGCGATCCGGCTGGTCCTGAGCGCCCGCCAGCCGGTCGCCGAGAGCACCGCCGTCATGATCGCCAGGCCGATCGCGCTGCGGGCGAACATCATCTCGAAGGGGTGCATGCCGGCGGAGAGCTCGCGCACGGAGACCGCCATGACGGCGAAGGACAACAGCGCGCCGCCCATCCACGCGATGGCTTTCAGCATGTGGCCCTTGATGTTGCCCTTGATGTGGCCCTTGGCTTCCACGCACGATCTCCGTCGGGCAACGGCCTCCGAGCGGCCGACGAGCGCCCGGCCGACAGGCGGACGCGACCGGGGCGCCGCCCCGGCGGTCTTCGACGTCGAAGCCTCACGGCGTCAACCGCGGCGTTCGACCAGCAGTTTCTTGATCTCGGCGATCGCCTTGGCGGGATTGAGGCTCTTCGGGCAGGTCCGCGTGCAATTCATGATGGTGTGGCAGCGGTAGAGCCGGAAGGGGTCCTCCAATTGGTCGAGCCGCTCGCCGGTGAACTCGTCCCGGCTATCGGCGATCCAGCGGTAGGCCTGCAGCAAGATGGCGGGGCCGAGATAGCGCTCGCCGTTCCACCAGTAGCTCGGACACGAGGTGGTGCAGCAGAAACAGAGGATGCACTCCCACAGGCCGTCCAGCCTGGCGCGCTCGTCCGGGCTTTGCAGGCGCTCGCGTTCCGGCGGCCGGGTGATGGCCTTGATCCAGGGCTCGATCGAATCGTACTGCGCGTAGACCTGGTTCAGGTCGGGCACCAGGTCCTTGACCACCGGCTGATGCGGCAGGGGATAGATCTTGGCCTCTTTGGCGATCTCGGCGATGTACTTGGTGCAGGCGAGCGTGTTGACGCCGTCGATGTTCATGGCGCAGGAGCCGCACACGCCCTCGCGGCAGGAACGCCGGAAGGTCAGGGTCGAATCGACCTCGTTCTTGATCTTGATGAGCGCGTCCAGGACCATCGGCCCGCAGTCGTCGAGATCGACGTGGTAGGTGTCGAGGCGCGGGTTGGCGCCGTCGTCCGGCGACCAGCGATAGACCTTGAAGGCCTTGACGTTGGTCGCGCCGGCCGGCGCCGGAAAGGTCTTGCCCTCTCCGATCTTCGAATTCGCCGGCAACGTGAATTCCACCATGGCGCCCGTCTTCCGCTAATAGACCCGCGCCTTGGGCGGGAACGACTGCACCTCGTTGGTGAGCGGCTGCAAGGTGACCGGACGGGAGTCGAAGCGGACCTCGCCCCGCTCGTCGCACCACGCCAGGGTGTGCTTCATCCAGGCCTCGTCGTCGCGCTCGGGATAGTCCTCGCGGGCGTGGCCGCCGCGGCTTTCGGTGCGGTTGAGCGCGCCGTTGATGGTGACCGTGGCCTGGGCCAGGAGGTTGTCGAACTCGAGGGTCTCCACCAGGTCCGAGTTCCAGATCAGCGAGCGGTCCGCCACCTTGAGGGCGTCGCGCTTCTGCCACACGCCCGCCAGCTTGCGCACCCCCTCCTCGAGCACCTCGCCGGTGCGGAAGACGGCGCAATGGTCCTGCATGTCGCGCTGCATCTCCTCGCGCAGCGCGGCGGTCGGCAGGTCGCCGTCGGCGTGGCGGAAGCGGTCGAGGCGCGACAGCGCCATGTCGTCGGCGTCCTCCGGCAGCGGCTTGTGGCTGGCGCCCGGGGTCAGGGTCTCGGCGCAGTGCTTGGCCGCCGCCCGGCCGAACACCACCAGGTCCAGCAAGGAGTTCGAGCCGAGGCGGTTGGCGCCGTGCACCGACACGCAGGCCGCTTCGCCGATCGCCATGAGCCCCGGCACCGTGTCGATCGAGCCGTTGGCCTTGGTCACCACCTCGCCGGTATAGCGCGCCGGCACGCCGCCCATGTTGTAGTGGACCGTCGGCAGCACCGGCATCGGCTCCTTGGTGACGTCGACCCCGGCGAAGATGCGCGCGGTCTCGGATATCCCCGGCAGGCGCTCGTGAATCAGCTCCGGCGCGAGGTGCTCGATATGGAGATGGATGTGATCGTTCTTGGCGCCGACGCCCCGGTTCTCGCGGATCTCCAGCGCCATGGCGCGGCTCACCACGTCGCGGCTGGCCAGGTCCTTGGCCGAGGGCGCGTAGCGTTCCATGAAGCGCTCGCCTTCGGCGTTGGTCAGATAGCCGCCTTCGCCGCGCACCCCCTCGGTGATCAGGCAGCCGGCGCCGTAGATGCCGGTCGGGTGGAACTGCACGAACTCCATGTCCTGCAGCGGCAGGCCGGCGCGCAGCACCATGGCGTTGCCGTCGCCGGTCTGGGTGTGGGCCCCGGTGCACGAGAAGTAGGTGCGGCCGTAACCGCCGGTCGCCAGGATCGTCATGTGGGCCTGGAAGCGGTGGATCGTCCCGTCGTCCAAGTTCCAGGCGACCACGCCGCGGCAGGCGCCGTCGTCCATCAGGAGGTCGATCGCGAAATACTCGACGAAGAACTCCGCGTGCGCCCTGAGCGACTGCTGATAGAGGGTGTGCAGCATGGCGTGGCCGGTGCGGTCGGCGGCGGCGCAGGTGCGCTGGGCGATGCCCTCGCCGAAGCGCGTCGTCATGCCGCCGAAGGGGCGCTGGTAGATCTTGCCCTCCGGCGTGCGGCTGAACGGCATGCCGTAGTGCTCGAGCTCGATGATCGCCGGGATCGCCTCGCGGGTCATGTACTCGATGGCATCCTGGTCGCCGAGCCAGTCGGAGCCCTTCACCGTGTCGTACATGTGCCAGCGCCAGTCGTCCTCGCCCATGTTGCCGAGCGCAGCGGAGACGCCGCCCTGGGCCGCCACGGTATGGCTGCGGGTCGGGAACACCTTGGTGACGCACGCGGTCCTGAGGCCGGCCTCGGCGAGCCCGAGCGTGGCGCGCAGGCCGGCACCGCCGGCGCCGACCACGACCACGTCGTAATTGTGATGCTCGATCTGATAGGCCTGGGTCATGCCGGCGCGTCCCCGAGCAGGAGAACGAGCACGGAAACCACGCCCAAGATGGCGAGAAGCCAGGCGGCGCCCTTGACCGCGAGCAAGGCGAAGAGCTTCCAAGCCTCGCTGTGGACGTAGTCCTCGATCACCACCTGCAGGCCGAGATAGGCGTGATAGAAGGTCGCCGCGATCAGCAGGATCAAGAGGGCGGCGACCACCGGCGATCCCACCCAAGCCTTCACCGCCGCGTGATCCGCGCCGGTCATGCCGAGCAAGGAGATGACGAACCAGACCGCGAGCGGCACCAAGGCGAGCGCCGTCATCCGCTGGGCCCACCAGTGATTGACGCCTTCCTTGGCGCTGCCCAGGCCGCGCACCCGGCCCAAAGGAGAACGTAAGCTCATCGCGCGTCTCACTTCACGCTGTAGCCGACGATCCAGACCAGCAGGCTAAGCACCACCGTCGCCGCCACCACGGTCCACCCCGAGCGGTAGACCTCGTCCAATTCGAAGCCGAAGCCGGCGTCCCAGAACAGGTGGCGAATGCCGTTGCACAGATGAAAGAACAGCGCGACGGTCCACCCGAACAGCATGAGCTGGCCGAGGAAGGAGCCGACGAAGGACTGGGCCGCCTCGAAGGCCGCCGGTCCCGCTGCCGCCGCCGCCAGCCAGTAGACCAGCAACAGCGTCCCGGCGGCCAACGCCACGCCACTCAAACGGTGCGTGATCGACAGGACCGATGTCAGCTGCGGCCGATAGATCTGAAGATGCGGTGACAGCGGCCGTTTTACGCTGCTCATCCGGCCTCCCGTTCTCTGCGTGTGTGTCTGCGTGTGTGTCTGCGCGTGGATCCGCCTCTCGCGGCACTGTCGGCGCTTGGTCGGCGCTTGCGAATTTGCGCCTCGGAGATGCAAGCGCGCTCAGTGGTTTAAACCGCGCCATAGGGTGTGTCAACGTCAGCCGCCGGCGCCTTCGGTCCGCCCGTCGCGCCGCTTGCGCGGTCGCCGATCGACGCCCTCGCGGCGCGGCGGCGCCGCGCCGATCGCGTCCCGCCGCGCGCAGAGGACGTCGCCCCGGCGGGGTCTGGGCCCTCGTCGCCCCGATTGCAACCAGATCTTGTGGCGCGGATCTGCAAGAGCGTAGTTCGCCGCCGATCGCCGCCAATCTGTGCAGAAATCTGTGGATAATGTCTGGAGCACCTGTGCGATCGAGCCCGTCTTATTCACAAGAAATTCAAATCGCGCGGGTAATTTCGATTGCTCCTCATCGGTGACTCGGGGACTCTGGGGGTGCACGCGAGAGCGTCGGGGCGACCCGAGTGCGGCGAGTGTCACAGGCTTCGGTTTGATGACAGTGGTTGCATGGAGGCGCCTCGAGGACCGCAGGCCCTCTCGAGGATCAGCGGTTCTGCTCTGCCCGAGGCGGCTTCTCTGGAGTTGCCGCGGGTAGATTGGAGGTCAACTGTCGCCTTCATGCGACGCGGCCTTGTGGCGATGTTCGCGCTTCCCTCCCTGCGCGGGAGTGCGATGCGGTCGGGACTTGGATCCGCCGCCGGATCCGATGGGTGGCCAGGACCGGACGTCTTCGGAGGTCTCGTCCGAACCGGCCCAGCAGGCAGGCCTCGCGCCCGCCGGCGCCCCGGTCGATGCGCCCGAAGCGGGTGCTGCAAGCTCCGTCTTGCCGCCCCCGCCGAGAAGCGCCGCCACGGCTCGAAGAGCTTGGCGACCGTCGTCCTCCAAGTGGGGCGCGGTCCCGTTCGCGGGACCGCCGTCCCCGCTTGTAACGACCCTCTTCGTTTGGAACGACTCTCCCCGAGTTCGCCGCCCGGCGCCCGAGGCGGCGCCGGTCGCGGCGGTCCCCCGTCGCCCGGCTAGGGAAATTTCCGTTCTCGCGCCAGCCCGCACCCCCGCCCGACCACGCGTGCCATTGGACGCCAGGGGTGACCCGGCGGAAGTGCGGGCTGGTACGAATCCACGCGAGTGGAAAATGCTTTAGCGCCGGCGGGGCATGAACACGGTGTAGTCCAGGTCCAAGACGACCGCCGGATCCATGGCGCCGGTCCCGTCGCGATAGGGAAAGTCGGCGCACGGCCGGTCCTTGGCGGCGACCGTCCGCAGGCGCAGCGCGCCCAGATCGTCGCGGCCGGCGATCTCGTGGCGCTCCAGCACCTCCGACCAGGCGTAGATCGTATCGCCGGCGAAGGCCGGCGCCGTGTGGGCGCCGCCGTTGATGGCGGCGATCGCGAAGGCGTTGGCCAAGCCGTTGAAGGAGAGCGCGCGGGCCAGCGAAATCACATGGCCGCCGTAGACGATGCGGCGGCCGAAGCGGCCGTCCTTCTCGGCGTGCAGATTGAAATGGACCCGGGCGGTGTTCTGGTAGAGACGGGTCGCCATCTGGTGCTCGGCGTCCTCGATGGTCATGCCGTCCACGTGATCGATCCGCTCGCCGGGCGCGTAGTCCTCCCAGAGGTCGCGCGCGCCGGCCAGGGCGGCGTCGTAGCGCGCCAGGTCGAGCCCCGCCGGCACCGCCAGATCGGCGCTCGCCACCGCCGCGGGAAGCTCGGGAACCGCCGGGTCCGGCGCCGGCGAGGCCGGATCGCGCTTGCGCACCATGACCCAGCGCACGAACTCCAGGACCGGCGCGCCGTCTTGGTTGCGGCCGCGCGACTGCACGTAGACCACGCCGGTCTTGCGGTTCGAGTTCTCCTTGAGGCCGATGACGCGGCTCTCGGCGGTGACGCTATCGCCCTCGTAGAGCGGCGTCCGGAAGACGCAACTGGCGTAGCCGAGGTTGGCGACGGCGTTGAGCGACACGTCGGGCACCGTCCGGCCGAACACCAGGTGAAAGGTGAGCAGGTCGTCGAGCGGCGCGCGGGCGTAGCCGAGGCTCCTGGCGAAGGGCTCCGAGGAGGAGAGCGCGAAGCGCGATCCGGTCAGCGCCAGGTAAAGCGCCCGGTCGCCGGCCGTGACGGTGCGCGGCGTGGCGTGCGCCAGGGTCTCGCCGAGGGCGAAGTCCTCGAAGAAGCGGCCGGCGTTCGTCTTGGTCATGGGGACCGCCCTTCGAGCGGGCGCCGCACCGCCGTCATAGGGAGCCGACACGCAGGCTCACGACGCCTTGGCCGCGGCCGATTTTTCCGGCGCCGCCTCGCCGCCGTTGCCGTCGCGCGCCGCGATCGCCTCGGCCAGCGCCACCATGCGCTTGGCGTTCTCGACGTGGAGGTTTTCGATCAGCTTGCCCTCGTAGACCGCCACGCCCTTGCCCTCGGCGACGGCGGCGGCGTGGGCCTCGATGATCTTGTGCGACCAGTCGACCTCCTCCTGCGAGGGCGCGAAGATCTCGTTGGCGATCGCCAGCGTGCGCGGATGAATGAGCGTCTTGCCGTCGAAGCCCAAGGCCAGGCCCTGCCGGCAGGAATAGGCCAGCCCCTCGTCGTCGCGCAGGTCGAGGTGCACGCCGTCGAGGATCGCCAGGCCGTAGGCGCGCGCCGCCAGCAGACAGAGGCCGAGGCTGGTCAGCATGGGCATGCGGTCCGGGGTGTGGCTGGCCCGCAGGTCCTTGGCGAGGTCGGAGGTGCCCATGACCAGACAGTTGAGCCGCGGCGAGGAGGCGGCGATCTCCTCGGCGTGCAGCATGCCGATCGGCGTCTCCATCATCGCCCAGATGGCCATGTCGGGCGGCGCGCCGGCCATGTTGAGAACCGATTCCGCCTGCCGGACGATGTCGGCGCTCTCCACCTTCGGCAGCAGCACCGCGTCGGCGCGGCTTTTCGCGGCCGAGGTGAGGTCCTCGTAGCCCCAGGGCGAGGACAGGGGATTGATGCGGATCACCAATTCCCGGTAGCCGTAGCCGCCCTGCTTCAGCGCGGTCTGGATGTTCTCGCGCGCTTGGTCCTTGACGTCGGCGGCCACCGAATCCTCGAGATCCAGGATCAGGCAGTCGGCAGGCAGGCTGCGGCCCTTGTCCAGGGCGCGGGTGTTCGCGCCGGGCATGTAGAGGGCCGAGCGGCGCGGGCGGGCGTTCTTCGCCATGGCGTTCTCTTCCACAGGTCCTTCCAGCGGCGGGTCGATAGTCGGCGAATATAGATAAAGAATCCTTGTTCGCAAGAATCCCGGCCGGCCAGGCGCCCGGCGAAGGCCCAGCGAAAGCCCGGTAAGGGCCGGGTAAGGGCCCGGGGCCGCGCCGCTTGCCCGACGCGGGCGGCGCAGGCGATGCTAGGGCCGGCGCGGGGAGGCGCCGGCCGCCGTCATGAGCATTCTCTCGATCCAGTCCCACGTCGCCTACGGCCACGTCGGCAACGCCGCCGCCGTCTTCGCCCTGCAGCGCCTCGGCCTGGAGGTCTGGCCGGTGATGACGGTCCAGCTCTCGAACCACACCGGCTAC
>JAWWCG010000119.1:0-8615 GCA_033720555.1 Kiloniellales bacterium
GCAGGTCTCGATGGCCCCGGCGGCTCGGGGATGCCATGATCGCGGCGCGGCCAGGCCCGCAGAGTGAGGATCGATCGGGAGGCCAGCGGCGCCGTCGGCCGCCGGCCGGCCAGATAGAGGAACGCCATAGGCTTGAGACGCCCCCTGCCCCCCACGACCGGGCGAGGCGAACGGGCCGCGCGCCGGCAGCCGCCGCGCGGCGCGCGGACGCGCGCGTCCCTGGGCCGGGCGCTCGGCGGCTGGTTGCCGGGACCCGGCATGCGGATCGGCCTGCTCGGCGGGTCGTTCAACCCGGCCCACGGCGGCCACCTCGCCCTCAGCAAGACGGCCCTCGCGCGCCTGGCGCTCGACGAGGTCTGGTGGCTGGTCTCGCCGCAGAATCCCCTGAAGCCCAAGGCGGGCATGGCCGAGCTGGACCTGCGGGTCGCCCGGGCGCGCGCGGCGAGCGACCATCCGCGCATCCGCGTCACCGCCCTCGAGGCCGAGCTCGGCACGCGCTATTCCGTGGACACCGTCGCGGCCTTGATCCGGCGCTTTCCGAACGTCGATTTCGTCTGGCTGATGGGCGCGGACAACTTGGTCCAGTTGCCCCGGTGGCGGGACTGGGAGCGCCTCTTCCGGCAGATCCCGATCGCGGTCTTCGACCGGCCCGGCTATGGCCGGCGGGCGCTTGCCGGGCGGCCGGCGAAGCGGTTCTCCCGCTGCCGGCTGGCGGAGCGGCAGGCGGCGCGACTGGCGCAAGCCCCGCCGCCGGCCTGGGTCTTCATTCACGGGACCCTCGACCCCAGTTCGTCGACCGCCTTGCGCCAAGAGGCCGGCCGAGCGAAGGGGTGAGCTGGACGCCGGCGCGCCGGCCGAGCCAGCGGTCGGGACCGCTTTAGGCCTCCGCCTTGGCCGGCCGGCGAAAGCTGCGGACGACGGGGTAGAGGACCAGCGCGGCCGCCAGGGCGATGCAGATGGCCGAGAGCGGCCGCTCGAAGAAGATCAGAACGTCGCCCTGGGAGCCCAGCAGCGACTGGCGGAACGACTGCTCGGCCAGGGGCCCCAGGACGATGGCGAGCACCGCCGGCGCGACCGGGTAGTTCAGCTTGCGCAGCAGATAGCCGGCGACGCCGAACAGCAGCATCAGCCAGACGTCGTGCATGGTCTGGGTGGGCGCGTAGCCGCCGACGACGCAGAGCACGAAGATGATCGGCGCGAGCACCGTGAAGGGCATGGTCAGCACCCGCACGAAGAGCGGAATGAACGCCAGATTGATCAAAACCGTGAAGGCGTTGGCGACGTAGAGCGAGCCGATCAGGCCCCAGACGAAGTCCGGATGCTCGGAGAACAGCAGCGGGCCCGGCCGCAGGCCCCAGATGATCATGCCGCCGAGCAGGATGGCCGTCGTCGGCGAGCCCGGAATGCCCAAGGTGATCATCGGCAGCATGGAGCCGGTGGAGGCGGCGTTGTTGGCGGCCTCGGGCGCGGCCACGCCCGAGACGTTGCCCTTGCCGAAGGAGTCCGGGTCCTTCGAGAAGGTCTTGGCGAGACCGTAGGACATGAGCGAGGCCGGCGTCGCCCCGGCCGCCGGCAGGGTGCCGACGAAATAGCCGAGCACGGAGCCCAGGGTCGTCGTTTTGATGTAGGTCTTGATCTGGCCCAAGTTGCGGACGAAGGACCGCCACGACATCTTCACCTTGTGAACGATGACGTTGCCCTCGGTCTGTTCCAGCGTCCACAGCATCTCGCCGATGCCGTAGATGCCGATGGCCAGCACCAGGAAATTGACGCCGTGCATGAAGCCGGTGATGTCGAAGAAGATCAGGCGCGGCCGGCCGGAGATGATGTCCAGGCCGATGGTGGCCAGCACCAGGCCGACCAGAATCGAGAAAATCGTCTTGGGAATGTCGTCGCCGCCGAGACCGATGAAGGTCGCGAAGGCCAGCACCATGAGGGCGAACTCCTCCGGCGGGCCGAACTTGAGGGCGAATTCCGCCAGCGGCGGGGCGAACAAGGTGAACAGGACGACGGAGATCGTACCGCCGACGAAGGAGGCGATCGCGGCCGCGGTCAAGGCCTGGTCCGCCTTGCCCGCCGTCGCCAGCGGGCGGCCGTCGAAGACCGTGGCCACCGCGGTGGAGGCGCCCGGTATGCCCAGCGTGATCGAGCTGATCGCGCCGCCGTACATCGCGCCGTAGTAGATCGCCGCCAGGAACATGATGGCCGCGTTCGGCGGAACCAGGAAGGTGATCGGCAGCAAGATCGCCACGCCGTTCACCGACCCGAGGCCCGGCATGGCGCCGATGAACAGGCCGATCACGCAGCCGATGAGAATCATGGTGAGATTGAGAGGCTGGAAAGCCTCGAGGAGGCCGCCGCCCAGCGCTAGCAGAACCGTTTCCATCTCAACCAACGCGCCCCTGCATGGTGTTCCGCACGCCCGCCCCTAGGTCACTTGCCCGTGGGCACCTCAGTAGATCAAGTCATAGATCGGATAGAACAGCGGCTCGGAGACCGCCTTGGGCAGCGGTATCGTCAGAGCCCACTCGAAAAGGCAGAAGATAAAGACCGGGACGCCGATGGTGATCGACAAGGTCGTCAGCCAGCCATGACGGCCGACGAACCGCAGATAGAAGAACAGGAAGAGCAGCAGGGCGATGTAGATGCCGACGATGTGGGTGGCGATGAGAAGGAACAGCAGCGCGCCGACCGAGACCCCGACGACATAGGCGGCGGTGCGCGAGATATAGGTCTCCTCGGAACGCGATTCCGGCGTCATCCTGAGGAACCACCGCACCAGCGTGGCGATCGAGGCGAGCAGCATGCCGGTCGACAGCCAAAACGGCCAGGCCCCGGAGCCCGGTCCTTTCCTTGGCACCCAGCCGATCGAAAGCTCGGTACTTTTCCACATGATGGCGAGGGAAATCAGGATGGTCGCGATCGCCATCAAGAGTTCCGCTGTCCGCACCGTCATCTCGGTCTCCCGCGGCTCCGCAATGGGCGCACGCCTACAACGGGCGTCCGTCCGGGTATCTTGCGCACTGGCTTAGCCATTCACTCAGCGGCCCGTTCAGCACACCCGAATGTCACATTGTCGAGGGGGAAGGGGGAGCGCGACCCGCGCGCTCCCCGGTCTTTCCAAACCTAACGACTACTCGCCGGTGATCGCGGCGGCGCCCACGGAATCGATCAACTGCTTATGACGCGCAAGTTGCGTCTCGTGGAACGCGGCCAGATCGTCGCCGGCAACCCATTCGTCGCAGAACAGGCCCTCGTCCTCGCAGAACTTCTGCCATTCCTCGGATTCGTAGAGGGTCTTGAACAGGTTGATGTACCACTCCTGGGCTTCCTTCGACATGCCCGGAGGGCCGTTGATGGAGCGCTGCATGTAGTACTCGATGTCGTGGCCCATTTCCTTGGCCGTCGGGACATCGGGGAAAATGTCCATGCGCTCGCTCGTGAACTGCACGATCGGACGGCTCTGGCCGGCGCGCCAGAATTCCGTCTGCTCGGCCGGATTGTTGACGGTCGAATCGATGTGCTTGCCGATCAGGTTCTTCGCCACCGTGCCGCCGCCGGGGAAGGGAATGTAGGTGACCTTGTAGTCGAACTCCGCTTCCATCATGGCCGTGAGGATCGAATCCTCCTGGCCGGAGCCGGTCCCGCCGACCTTCCAGCTCCCATCGGCCGCTTTGACCGCCGCCACGTAGGATTCCAGATCCTGTATGTCGCTGTCGGACTGCACCCACAAGAGGAAGGTATCGAGCGCCATGCGGCCGATGGGGGTGAACTGGGTCACGTCGACCCCCAGGTCCTCTTGAATGATCGGCGTGGTGTAGAAGCTGTTCAGGGTCACCAGGACGGTGTGGTCGTCACCCGCCTTGCCTTGCATATAGCGCAAGGCTTCGCCGCCCGAACCGCCGGCCATGTTGATCGGAATGAACGGCCGCGGCGAGAGATCCTTCTGCTCGATCAGGCCTTGCAGCAGACGGGCGATCTGGTCGGCGCCGCCGCCGGTGCCCGCCATGATGATGAACTCGACGGGCTTCTTTGGTTCCCAGGCGTTTGCGACGCCCGGCGCGCTTACCACCATCGCGCCGATGCCAAACGCACCAACGAGGGCGAACATACCTCGTCTCACGATACTCATGACGTAACCTCCCTTGGTATTGATAGTTTGTCGTTGCCTTTTGACACAGTCACCGGTTCGACACAATCGTGCAACCGAACAATTCAAAACCGTGTCCTATGTTACCTCCACCCAACCCGCAGGTTGCAAATCGGTTTTCCGCGTGGTGTGTGGTATACCAGTTGCCCAAAATATCATATTTGCGCCGAGGTTCAATATTAACATTTGGGCCTTCATGGCGAACGGCACATTTTTTCGACGACGCCCTGCGCGCGCAGCCCGCAAGCCCCCGGTGAGCCCCCGGCGCGAGGCGCCGCCGCCCCAGAGCCTCCCCAAAGCCGCTCCCCAGGCCGCCCCCTTCCACCGGGAGCGGGCGAAATCGCGGCCCTGTCGCTTGGCCCTAGTCGGGCGCCATGCCCTTGTCGGTCAGCTCCTTGATCGCGGCGGCGGACTTGGCCAGGTCCGCGAGCCCCATCCCGCGCAGCACATGGGGCGCCTTGGTGAACTGGATGTTCTGATAGCCGACGATTTCGATCCGGTTGCCCCATGGATCGAGAAAATCCAGGAACGGCCCGGGCAAAGGCTCGACCCCCATGTCCGCCAGCGCCCGGCGCACCGCCTCCTTGTCGTCGACCACCAAGCCGACGTGGCGTTCGTCGTCCGGCGCCTGGCGACGGCCCTTGGCGAGCGCCAGGAACTGGTCGCCGAGGTCGACGAAGGCCATGGTGTCGCTCTTGCTGCGCAGCTCGAAGGCGAGGAAACGCCCATAGAACGCCAGGGCGTCGTCGATATCGCCGACCTCCAGGGCGACGTGATTGAAGCCCACGGCCCGGGCCTTTCCGGCAGGAGCTTTCGCGGCCGGGGCTTTCGCGGCAGGGTCTTTTGCGGCAGGGGCTTTCGCGGCAGGGGCTTTCGAAGGATCCGTCATGGCTTGGCTATCCTCATGAAAACGTCGCGAACGGGCCCTAGACTACCGCCCGATGGCCCGCGACCGCGACTCGTCACGGTTTCTCGCGCTTTCGGGGCGGCCTTGGTCGGCCCGGCGCGCCGATTATTGCGGTTTTCCCGCGTCCTCCCTATTCTGTAGTAGTGAGTGGCGTTCGTGGAGTCGTCACGGCATCGACGGACGGAGTCTAGGGAGAGACGCCGGGCGTCGTGCGCCAGAGATAGCGCCAGACGTGGAGCGATAGCCGCCGCGACAACGATTGTAAGGAGAAAACGGCCATAACTCGCAGGAAAAAGGCCCCCACAGGGGCGGTCTCCGAGCCAGGCAACGAGGCGCTTGGAGACGCGAGCCCAACGACCCCGGGGGCCGGTCACAGCGAACCGGGTGCCGACTACAGCCAGCACCTGGTCGAGATCGTGCAAGCCTCGCTCGAGGACGACAAAGCCGAAGACACCGTCGTCATCGATCTCACCAACAAATCCAACATCGCCGACTACATGGTCATCGCCAGCGGGCGCTCGCAGCGTCAGGTCGGCGCGATGGCCGAGCACCTGCACGAGAAGCTCAAGAAAGAGCTGGGCCGGGTGTCGGTCGAGGGGGCGATGCGATGCGACTGGGTGTTGATCGACGGCGGCGACGTCATCGTGCATCTGTTCCGTCCCGAGGTGCGGGCCTTCTACAACCTGGAAAAGATGTGGGGCGCCGAGCTGCCGGAGTCGAAGTTCTCCGCGGCCATGGCCTGACCGGGCCGGGCGACGGGACCTGGTCATGCGCATCACGCTCGTCGCGGTCGGACGAGCGAAATCCGACGCCACGGCGGCCCTCTATCGCGACTTCGCCAAACGCCTGCGCTGGCCGCTCAGCCTGCGCGAGGTCGAGGAGCGCCGCCCGCTCGATCCCGCGACCCGCATGGAGCGCGAGGGCGAGCGGCTGCTTGCCGCGGTTCCCAAGGGCGCCCGCCTCGTGGCGCTTGACGCCCGCGGGCAAAGCCTGGACAGCGCCGCCTTCGGCGCGCTGCTCGGCCGATGGCAGGACCAAGGCGTGGCGGACCTCGCGTTCGCGATCGGCGGCGCCGACGGTCTGGCGCCCGCGGTCCGCGAGGGGGCCGACCTGGTCCTGGCGCTGGGCGCGATGACGTGGCCGCACCTGCTGGTGCGGGTCATGCTGGCGGAACAACTCTATCGCGCCCAATGCATTCTCGACGGTCATCCCTACCATCGCGGCTGACGGGCCCGCCCGATCGCGACCAAAAACCTGTTGGTCCGGCCGAGAATCCCATATATAGAGCCCAAATGAGCGAGGTCGTACCACCGCGGCCCGTGGTCCTGGCCATCCTCGACGGATGGGGCGACCGCGAGCAGTGCGAAATGAATGCCGTGTGCTTGGCGGCGACGCCCAACCTGGACCGCTTCGACCAAGGCCCGCGGGCACAGATCGATGCCTCCGAAGGCGCGGTCGGGCTGCCGAGCGGCCAGATGGGCAACTCCGAGGTCGGCCACATGAACCTCGGCGCCGGCCGGGTGGTGCCCCAGGACCTGCCGCGCATCGACGAAGCGCTCGACTCGGGCGCCCTGACCGGCGGCGCGGCGTTCCAGGACTTTGCCGCGGCGCTCAAGCGAAGCGGCGGCACGGCGCATGTGCTGGGCCTGCTGTCGCCCGGCGGCGTCCATTCCCACCAGGACCACATGGCGGCGCTCGCCAACGCGCTGCTGGACGCCGGGGTGCCGGTCCAGGTGCACGCCTTTCTCGACGGGCGGGACACCCCGCCGCGCAGCGCCCTCGACTACCTCGCGCGCTTCGCCGCCGCCACCGAGGCGCCGATCGCGACGGTGTCGGGCCGCTACTACGCCATGGACCGGGACCGGCGCTGGGATCGGACGGCCGAGGCCTATCGGACCCTGATGATGGGCCGCGCGGCACCCGAGGAGCGGACGGCGGCCCAGCCGCGCCAGGTGGTCGAGCAGGCCTACCAGGCCGGCAAGGGCGATGAGTTCGTGGCGCCCACGTCCATCGCCGACTACGCCGGCATGGCGGACGGCGACGGCCTCTTGATGGCCAACTTCCGGGCGGACCGGGTTCGCCAGCTCCTGCGCGCCCTGCTGGATCCCGGCTTCGCCGACTTCGCGCGCGAGCGGACCGTCGCGTTCGCCGCGACGCTGGGCATGACCAGCTATGCCGAGGACCTGGACCGGCTGATGCCGGCGCTGCTGCCGCCCCTCGAGCTGCACGACACCCTCGGCGAGGTCGTCTCCCGGGCCGGCCTCACCCAATTGCGGATCGCCGAGACCGAGAAGTACGCGCACGTGACCTTCTTCTTCAACGGCGGGCGCGAGACCGAGTTCGACGGCGAGGAGCGGATCCTGGTGCCCTCGCCCCAGGTGGCGACCTACGACCTGCAGCCGGAGATGTCGGCGCCGGAAGTCACCGACCGCCTGTGCGAGGCCGTGGCGAGCGGGCGCTTCGACCTGATCGTGGTGAATTACGCCAACGGCGACATGGTGGGACACACCGGCGACCTGGAGGCCGCCAAGCGGGCGGTCGAGACGGTCGATGCGTGCTTGGGCCGGCTGGCCGAAAGCGTCGAGGCGGCCGGGGGCTGTCTGCTGATCACCGCGGACCACGGCAATGCGGAGCAGATGGAGGATCCGGCGACCGGGCAGCCGCACACCGCCCACACCATGAACCCGGTTCCCCTGATCCTGGTCAATGCACCGGCCTGGGTGAGCGGCCTGAGCCACGGCCGGCTGGCGGATATCGCCCCCACCGTGCTGGAGCTCATGAACCTGCCGGCCCCCTCGGAGATGACCGGCCAATCCCTGATCCAGAGCGACGCGCGGGCCCGCAACGCTCCCGCCACGGGAGCGGCGGCCGAATGACATGACGCGACGCCGGCTCAAGACCCGCACGACGCGCCTGTGCACCCTCGGCGCGCGCGGCGCGCTCTTGGCCTGCGTGTGCGTCTGGCCGGCCGTCGCCGGGGCCGAGGAGCCGGGCCAGCGCCTGAAGCAGCTGGAGAAGGCCCTGGAAGACAGCGAAACGCGCGGCCAGAGCCTGGAACGCCAGGCCGAGGCGCTGCTCGAGGAAATCACCGCGCTGCAGGACCAATCGATCGAGGCGGCCGAGAAGACCCAGAACCTGGAATCGGAGCTGACACGAATCGAGACGATGGTGCAGGATCTCGAGGCCAAGCACGCCCTCAAGACTGCGGAGCTGCGGGCCCAGCATGGCCAGCTTTACCACACTCTGGCGGCGCTCCAACGAATCGCCATCCGCCCCGCCGAAGCCGTGATGGTGAGCCCGGGCAAGCCGGTCGACCGGCTGCGGAGCGCCCTGCTCCTCAAGGCCGCGATCCCCGCCATCGAGGCGCGTGCCGCCGGACTTCGCGGCGACTTGGAGGAGCTGTCGAGCTTGCGTCTTTCGATCGAGCAGCAGCGATCGGAGCTGGCGGCCACGGCCCAGGCCCTGGCCGAGGAGCGTCGCGGGCTGGGCGAGCTGATCACCCGCAAGAAGGATCTGCTCGCCGAGACCGAGGGCGAGCGCCAGAGCGCCGAGGCCAAC
>JAWWCG010000120.1:0-8613 GCA_033720555.1 Kiloniellales bacterium
CACCTGCTTCCTGCTGGCGCCGCGCCACCATAGCGCCATGAAGCACGTCGGGCCGACCCGCGTCGAGCTCGGCACCCGGACCCTCTTCAACCTGCTCGGCCCGCTGTCCAGCCCGGCCCAGGTCAAGCGCCAGGTGATCGGCGTCTTCTCGCCCGACTGGGTCGAGCCCCTCGCCTACGTTCTGAAGGGCCTCGGCCACGAGCGCGCCTGGGTGGTGCACGGCGCCGGCGGGCTCGACGAGCTGTCGACCACCGGCACCTCGCTGGTCGCGGAGCTGAAGGACGGCACGGTCAGCACCTTCGAGGTGGCGCCGGCGGAGGCCGGCCTGGCGGAGGCCAAGCTGAGCGACCTCAAGGGCGGCGACGCCGCGACCAACGCCGCCGCCCTCGCGGCGCTGCTCGCCGGCGAGCCCGGCGCCTACCGCGACGTGGTGCTCTACGGCAGCGCCGCCGCCCTCGTCGTCGCCGGCAAGGTCGCGGACCTGCGCGAGGGCGCGGCCCTCGCGGCGGAGTCGATCGACAGCGGGCGCGCGCGCGCCGCCCTCGACTCCCTGGTCGCCATCACCAACGCCCAGGGCTGACTGGGCCGCGGGCGATGAGCGACGTCCTCGAGCGCATCTGCGCCGACACCCGCAACGGCCTCGCCGAGCGCCGGCGCGCCCGGCCGGAGAGCGCGCTGCGGGACCTGGCGCGGGCGGCGGAGCCGCCGCGCGGCTTTCACCGCGCCCTCATGGCCGAGGCGGCGCGCGGCCGTCCCGCGCTGATTTGCGAAATAAAAAAAGCGTCGCCCAGCAAGGGGTTGATTCGAAAGGATTTCGACCCGCCAGCTCTCGCCCGCGCCTACCGGGACGGCGGCGCGAGCTGTCTCTCGGTGCTGACCGACCAGCGCTATTTTCAGGGGCGCGACGAGGATCTCGTCCAGGCCCGGGCCGCGGTCGACCTGCCGGTGCTGCGCAAGGACTTCATGCTCGATCCCTATCAGATCCTCGAGTCCCGCGCGCTGGGCGCCGACTGCGTGCTGCTCATCCTGGCGGCGCTCGGCGACTCCCAGGCCGCGGAGCTGGAGGCCGCGGCGCGGGCGCTCGACATGGACGTGCTGCTCGAGGTGCACGACGCGCGCGAGCTCGACCGCGCCCTGCGCCTGGCGAGCCCGCTGATCGGCATCAACAACCGCAACCTCAAGACCCTCGCCGTCGATCTGGCCACCTGCGAGGCGCTCGCGCCGCGGCTGCCGGCCGAGCGCCTGGTGGTCGCGGAAAGCGGCCTCCACGCGCCGGACGACCTCGCCCGCATGCGAAGCGCCGGCGCCAAGGCCTTCCTGATCGGCGAATCCCTCATGCGTCAGACCGACGTGGCGGCGGCCACCGCCGCCCTGCTCGGCGCGCCCGGCGCGGCGGCGCGAAGGACCGCCAGCCATGGCTAAGCTCAGTCACCTGGACAAGGACGGCAAGGCCGCCATGGTCGACGTCTCGGACAAGGCGGCGAGCGCGCGGGTCGCCGTCGCCAAGGGCACCATCACCATGCGGCCGGAGACCCTGGCGCTCATTCAGGAGGGCGGGGTCGCCAAGGGCGACGTGCTGTCGGTGGCGCGGCTCGCCGGCATCATGGGCGCCAAGCGCACCGCGGACCTGATCCCGCTCTGCCATCCCCTGGCGCTCAGCTCGGTCAAGGTCGAGCTGAGCGCGGATCCGGACCGTGCGGCGATCGAGATCACCGCCACCTGCAAGGTCGCCGCGGCGACCGGGGTCGAGATGGAGGCGCTGACCGCCGTCGCGGTCGCCGGCCTCACCGTCTACGACATGTGCAAGGCGGTCGACCGGGGCATGACCCTCGGCGACATCCGCCTCGTCCACAAGTCGGGCGGCAAGTCCGGCACCTTCGAGGCGCCCTAGGGGCAAGCGGGGAGGCTTCGATGATCGCCGTCGACGAGGCGCTCCGACGCATCCTTGCCGCGCTGCCGGTGCTGCCGGCCGAGACCGTCGGGCTCGGCCAGGCTCTGGGGCGCGTCCTGGCGGAGCCGGTCGTCGCCCGGGTGACCCAGCCGCCGAGCGCGGTCTCGGCGATGGACGGCTATGCGGTGCGCGCCGACGATGTCGCCGGCGCCACCGCCGAGGCGCCGGTCGCCCTGCTGCGGGTCGGCGAGGCGCCCGCCGGCGGCGCCTACCACGGCCGGCTCGCGGCCGGCGAGGCGGTGCGCATCTTCACCGGCGGGCCGCTGCCCGAGGGCGCCGATACCATCGTCATCCAGGAGAACACCGAGACCGACGGCCGCCGGGTGAGCGTGCTGGCGGCGGCCCCGCGCGGGCAATTCGTGCGCCCCGAGGGCCTCGACTTCCGCGCCGGCGAGGCGGGCGTGGCGGCCGGCCGCCGCCTCACGGTGCGCGACGTCGGCCTGGCGGCGGCCATGAACGTGCCCTGGCTGCGGGTCCGGCGGCGTCCGCGCGTCGCCCTGCTGTCGACCGGCGACGAGCTGGTGATGCCCGGCGAGACGCTCGGCCCGAACCAGATCGTCGGCTCCAACGGCCTGTCGCTCGCCGCCTTCGTCGCGGCGCGCGGCGGCGAGGCGATCAACCTCGGCATCGCGCCCGACAACCTCGAGGCGCTCACCCGCCTGACCGGCGACGCCCGCGGCGCCGACCTGCTGGTGACCACCGGCGGCGTCTCGGTCGGCGAGCACGATCTCGTCAGCTCGGCCCTGGCCGAGCGGGGCCTGGCGCTCGACTTCTGGAAGATCGCCATGCGGCCGGGCAAGCCCCTGCTGTTCGGCGCCATCGACGGCACGCCGATCCTCGGGCTGCCGGGCAACCCGGTGTCGAGCCTGGTGTGCGCCGTCATCTTCCTGGGCCCGGCGATCGACGCCATGCAGGGCCTCGCCGATGCCCCCTCGCCCGGCGACACGGCGGTCCTCGGCGCCGCCCTCGCCGCCAACGACCGTCGCCAGGACTATCTGCGCGCGCGCCTCGACCACGACCGGGAGGGACGGCGCATCGCCACGCCCTTCGAGCGCCAGGACAGCTCCATGCTGGCGACCCTCGCCCATGCCGACTGCCTGATCGTCCGGCCGCCCAACGCGCCCGCCGCGGCGGCGGGCGAGACGGTGACGATCGTGCCGCTCGCCGGCGGCGCGCTCGGCGTCTGAGCCCGCCCCCCTCGCCGCGCCGCAAAAGCCCGATCGCGATGCAAGAGAAAAGCGAAATTCCCGCTTGACCTCGCATTAGAACCAAACTAGAACATGTAGGTCAGTTGCCCGTTTGTTCCAACATCTTGTGAGCTCACCCTGGCAAAGGCGCACCACATGTTGACACGCAAGCAGCACGAACTCCTGCTCTTCATTCACAAGCACCTGAAGAAGCAGGGCGTTTCGCCCTCCTTCGAGGAAATGAAGGAGGCGGTCGGCCTGAAGTCGAAGTCCGGCATCCACCGGCTGGTGACCGGGCTCGAGGAGCGCGGCTTCCTGCGTCGCCTGCCCCATCGCGCGCGCGCGCTCGAGGTGCTGCGGCTGCCGGACAACCTGGCCCAGCGCGGCAAGCGCGCCAAGGGCTTCGCGCCGCGGGTCATCGAAGGCGACCGCAAGGCGCCGAGCGACGGCCAGGCGCTGCCCGGCGCCACCCTGGTCGGCGAGAGCGACGCCGTGCAGCTGCCGCTCTACGGCCGGATCGCCGCCGGCACCCCGATCGAGGCGCTGCGCGACCAGTCCAACTTCGTCGACGTCCCCGCCTCGGTGCTCGGCCGCGGCGAGCACTACGCCCTCGAGGTGGAGGGCGATTCCATGAAGGACGCCGGCATCCTCGACGGCGACACGGTGATCATCCAGCGCAGCGACACGGCCGAGACCGGCAAGATCATCGTCGCCCTGGTGGACAACGAGGAAGTGACCCTGAAGCGGTTCCGCCGGCACGGCAAATCGATCGCCCTGGAGCCGGCCAACACCGCCTACGAGACTCGAATCTTCCCGCCCGAGCGGGTCAAGATCCAAGGCCAGCTCATCGGGCTCCTGCGCCACTACTAGAGCATTTTCCACTCACGCGGAATCGTACCGGCCCACACCCCCGCCCGGCCACCCAAGCCATCGTATGGGAGGGGTGGCCGGGCGGGGGTGCGGGCTGGGTCCGTGAGAACGAAAAACTCTATAGCGCGCCCCTGCTGGCGCGCCTCTCCTAGTCCTGCCCTCGCTCGGCCCGCTCGACGCGCGCGCCGCGCCGGCGTTCGGTAACGATTCGGTAGCGATTCGGCGGCGTTCGGCGGCGGTTCGACGCTGAATTCGGCGGCGCCTCAGTAGTCTTCCGGGATGAAGGTCTGATCGCTCAGCGGCGGCCGGACGTAGCCCTTGGCCTCCTGGCGCGGCGGCAGCTCGATCGCGTCCGGGGTCAGGTCCTGGTAGGGAATCAGGCCCAGCAGGTGCTTGATGCAGTTGAGGCGGGCGCGCTTCTTGTCGTCGGCGTTGACCACGTACCAGGGCGCCTGCTTGATGTCGGTGTGGGCGAACATATGGTCCTTGGCCCGGGAGTATTCGACCCACCGCTTTCTCGATTCCAGGTCCATCGGCGAGAGCTTCCACCGCTTGGTGGGATTGGTGATGCGCCGGCGGAAGCGGCGCTCCTGCTCCTCGTCGCTGACCGAGAACCAGTACTTGATCAGGATGATGCCGGAGCGCACAAGCATGCGCTCGAACTCCGGGCAGGAGCGCAGAAACTCCTGATGTTCCTCGTGGGTGCAGAAGCCCATGACGCACTCGACGCCGGCGCGGTTGTACCAGGACCGGTCGAACAGGACCAATTCCCCGGCCGCCGGTAAGTGCGCCACGTAGCGCTGGAAGTACCACTGGGTCTTCTCGCGCTCGGTCGGCGTGCCGAGCGCCACGACGCGGCAATAGCGCGGGTTCAGACTCTCGGTGATGCGCTTGATGACGCCGCCCTTGCCGGCGGCGTCGCGCCCCTCGAAGAGGACGACGACCTTGAGCCCCTTGTGCTTGATCCATTCCTGGAGCTTAACCAGCTCGATCTGCAGGTCCATCAAGGTCGTTTCGTAGACCTTGGTCTTTATGCGCTTGGGCGCATCTGGGGTGTCCGAGCGGTCCGACGGCTCGCTTGGGACCTCCACCACCTCGAAGTCCGGGCGCTTGGACTTCGCCTGTTTCGCCATCTTTGTCCCCCCGACCGACGACGTTCGCGAGGCCGACGCGCGCGGCGCCGCGAAGCGATCCCCTTAGGACGGCAGAGATGATAATAAGCCCAAATGCAGTATGATCCTAGCCTTGCGCGCGCAATCAAGAGCCGGAGGACAGCGGCATGTCGATCGACGGCATATGGACGGGCGAAGTCTACGGCCCCTTCGGATGGGAGAACCGGGGCGTTTTCCTGCTGGAGAACGGGCGCATCGTCGGCGGCGACAACCGGCAATACTCGGTCGGCAGCTACCGCCTCGCCGGCCAAGAGATGAGCGCCCGGCTCAAGGTTCACTACTACGGTCCGCCGCGCACCATGTTCGGGGAGACGCGAGAGGAGTTCCCGGCGGACATCGCGGGCACCCTGAAGGATCACGAGATCACCGGAACGATCAGCCGCCCGGACAAACCGCAGTTCGACCTCCAGATCCGCCTGACCAAGCGCCTGGACCTGCCGTTCGCCGCAGACGCCTGAGCCGTCGCCGGCGCGCGGGCCAGACGCGGATCTGGGCGTGGGTCTGGGTGCTGCCGAGACACGGCGCGGCGAGGTGCGGTGTCAGGCGGAAATGCGTCGCGCTATGCCGCGGGGCTTGCGCCGTCGCAGGCGCGTGGCCTCGAAATAGCGCTGCTCGGCGAGATGGATCAGAGCTTGCTGGCAGCCCTCCTCCCCGCCCTCGGCTCGGCGCTGTAGGTATTCGCCGTCGGCGGTCATCTCCCAGGCGCTGCGCTGGTCGTTCATCTGGATGTCCAGGATGACGCCCAACTCCTGGCGGAGGGCCGGATCCTCGACCGGCGCGAGGACTTCGACCCGGCTCTCCAGATTGCGGCTCATTAGGTCGGCGGAACCGATGAAGTACTCCTCCTCGCCGCCGTTCTGGAAGTAGTAGATGCGGGCATGCTCGAGGAACCGGCCGACGATGCTCACCACCCGCGCCGACTCGCTGAGGCCGGGCACGCCGGGCCGGAGGCGGCAGGTGTCGCGGACGATCAGCTCGATCTCGACGCCGGCCCGCGCGGCCTGGTACAGCGCCTTGGTGATCGCGGCGTCCTCCAAGGCGTTGCACTTGAAGCGGATCCGCCCCGGGCGCTCCGGGCTATGGCGCTCGATCTCGCGCGCGATGCGCTCGAGCAGCCCCGCCTTCATGTGCTTGGGGGCGGTCAGCAGCTTGCCGTAGCGGCGGGACGGCTTGAGGCCCGTGGTCAGATAGTTGAACAGCTCGGTCACGTCCTCGCCGATCGCCGGGTCGCAGGTCAGCAGGCCGAGATCGGAATAGATCCGCGCGGTGCCGGCATGATAGTTGCCCGTGCCGATATGCGCGTAGCGGCGCAGGCCGTTGTAGTCCATGCGCAGCACCTGGATCACCTTCGAGTGGGTCTTGAGGCCCACCACGCCGTAATTGACGTGGATTCCAACCTCCTCCAAGCGGCTCGCCCAGCGGATGTTGGCGGCCTCGTCGAAGCGCGCCTTCAGCTCGACCACCACCGCGACCTGCTTGCCGTTGCGCGCGGCGTCGACCAGATAGTCGATGATCTTGGTGCTGGCCGAGGTGCGGTAGAGCGTCATCTTGATGGCGCGGACCTTGGGGTCGAGGCTGGCCTCCTTCACGAAGCGCTCCACCGAGGTGGTGAAGGACTCGTAGGGGTGGTGCAGCAGAATCGCCCCGGCGTCGCGGATGATGTGGAAGATCGAGCGCTTGTCCTCCAGCCTGGCGTTGTCGACCGGATGGTGGTCCGGATCGTGCAGCTCCGGCACGTCGAGGGTCGCGATCTCCATCAGGTCGCGCATGCCGAGCAGCTCGTCGCTTTCGTAGACGTCGGTCCGTTCGTCGAGGCCGAGCTCGGCGGCGAGCATGCCGCGATGAATCGGCCGGATGTCCTGGCTCACCTCCAGGCGCACGATGGGCGCGAACTTGCGGTCTCGTAGCTCGCTCTCGATCAGGGCCAAGAGATCGTCCGCGGTGTCCTCGTCGCGCTCCGTGTTGGCGTTGCGCGTGATCCGGAAGAACTCGCAGTCCTTCACCTCGACATCGGGAAACAGCAGGTCGAGGTTTTTGGCCATGACCTCTTCGAGCGGCACGAAGCGGAACGAGCTGTCGATCTGCAGGAAGCGGGGCACGCCGAGGCCGACCGGCACCTTGACGCGGGCCAGCACCTCCTCGTCGACGTCGGGATGCTGCAGGGTGACCAGCAGATTGAGCGACAGGTTGGACAGGAACGGAAAGGGATGGGCCGGGTCCATGGCGAGCGGCGTGACGAAAGGAAAGATGTTGCGGTGATAGTGCTGCCGCATGGCCAGCTGCTCGTCGGCCGACAGCTCGTCGTAGCGACAAATCACCACGTCGTGCTGGCGCAGATCGGCGCGGATCTCCTGGAGCGTCGCGCGCATGCTCGCGGTCAGCTCGCGGATCACCTCGGTGCATTCGAGGATCTGCTGCTGCGGCGTTCGCCCGTCGACGGTCAGCTTGTGAACGCTGGCCGCGAACTGCTGCTTGAGGCCGCCGATGCGCTTCATCAGGAACTCGTCGAGGTTCGAGCCGACGATGGCGAGGAACTTCAGGCGTTCCAGCAGAGGGGTGCGGCGATCCTGGGCTTCATGCAGAACGCGCTTGTTGAACTTGAGCCACGTCAGCTCGCGATTGAGATAGAGCTCCGGCGCGTCGAGATCGAAGCGCTCCGGGGCCTCCGTCGGCTCGGCGGCGGATTCCTCGCTCGGCGCCGGGGGCCGCTTTGCCGTCTTCGCGCGACGTCGCGCCGACGCCTTGGCTTCGGCGACGGCGCCGGCGGGCGACCGCGGCTGCGTCTCGTCCGCGCTTTGGCCCTCGGTGATCGAGGCCGTCGCCCGTCGCATGGGACTCGGGGTATCAGTCATTGCCCTGCTCCAATGATCCGGCGCTTTGCCGCGGCCTCGCCTTGGCGAGCGGTGCGTCCGGCCGCGCGCCGCCAAGACTATCGCGCCAGTGTTCCAGGTATATTACACCATTCCGCCGGCTTTGGCCCGGCCCGCCGCCTCCGCGCCCCTTCGGGCGAAAAGACCACTCGCTTACGCTATCTGGGCTTGCGGCGGTGCGCGCGCAATGTCTCGTGCAATGGCTCCCGGCGAGCGCCGCGGGCGGCCTTCACTCCTCGCCCCACGCGGTTTCCGGGCGCCGCACCCAGGGCCGCTCGCCGCTGAGCCCGCGGGCGCTTCGCACCTCCACCGCGTCGGGCGACAGCCACAGGGCATAGGCCCCGTTGCGCCACAGATCGAAGCGGTCGATGACCACGCGGGGACCGCGGCAAGCGCCGCGCGCGACCGGCTCCAGGGCGACGACCACCGTCGCGCGGGCGCAGTCCTCCGCCAGGGCTCGGCTGTCGTTGACCAGGGCGACGAGCTGACCGCGGGCGCGGAACAGGCAGGACAGCGCGTCGCAGCGGAGCTGGCCGTCCGCCTGGGGGCGCTCCGCCGCCGGG